>JADFYH010000026.1:1091-42421 GCA_015233135.1 Deltaproteobacteria bacterium | reverse complement strand
TGGGGCATGGGGTGTTTGCAGTTGGAAGTCATCTTCTTCGTAGGGTTGGGCCTCCGTGCCCGACCGCAAATGGTGACGGGCGGCCACAGAGAGGGCCGCCCCTACGGTAGAATCTCCCAGCTGCCAAGACTTCATCGAGTTTGCAGGCCGAATCCCAGAGATTTGGCATCAAACACAGCTGCAAACCTTGATGCTGGCGATGGGAGCGGCTGGGGAGGGATTGGGCCCTCTAGAGGAGAGGATTGCTGCATTAAGAGTTCGACACGCAGAATTGAGTGACGCTCGATTAAAGGCTTTGAAAGAAGGTGATTTGGCTGCTGTCAGTGATATTGTAGGGCAGCAAAGAGTTCTGACTCGTGAAATTGAAGAGGCCGATGTTGAACGGATAGCTGCTATTCAAAGAGCCGAGCTTGAGATAATTTATGGCAAGTTGATCGAAGTCCAGGGAGGTAAATTCAGGATGGGAGGAGAGGATGCAGATGCCTCCCCGGATGAACTTCCGGTGCAAGACATTGAGCTTCCTAATTTTAAAATGGGAGAGACGGTAGTGACGAATGCCCAGGCAGGAAGGGTATGGGATGATCTTGCGGGTTTGGATTATGCGATCATAGGAACTGAAAAAAAGAATCCTTATTGCTGGATCGTAGGACGCTTTGCAACCCAAGAAGAGGCAGACGCAAAGGCTGCACAAATTTCAGCAGGAGAACTAAGAATACCGGAGTTGAATTATTCGACGAGTGATGGCCATCGTTATTACAATGATTTTTTTGGATCTAAGATCTTTGAGACAGGTGTTGCTTCTCAAGAGAATCCCAATGGCTTACAAGTAGTGAGGGTAAGGCCTGTACATATAGTGGATTCCAGAGTGAGTAAAGCCAATCGGCCTGCTACCCTGAGATGGGCGGAGGGTTTGAGTATTGTGGATTTTATAGGTCGAAAGCTCACAGGACGGTCTGGTCGTCTGCCCAGTGCAGCGGAAGAAGAATTTACGAGAAGAGGGGGGATTGATCCTCAAACAAAACAATGCCGCAATTTTAAATATGGGACCAATGATGGAACCATACCTAACGGAAGCAATGCAGATTTTGGGAGAACCTATGATTTTGAGAGAATCTATAGTGATGACAATGGCCCGAAGGATGTGGATGCTGTTCCAGTGAATCCCTTGGGTGTAAGAATTAAGGGGGTATTGGAATGGTGCAACGGTTGGTATGGACCCTTAGAGGGTTTATCTAAAACCATAGCTGGATCTTTAAACCCTGATGAATCTGATGAAGAAGATGCTTCAAGAGAAAGAGAGCTGCGCGGTGTTGAGTGGGACACCGTTTCGTTTAAGCTCGCGCGGGCAGCCGTGCGGCACAGCAGAGATCCTGGTGATTACCTCAGTATTTTAGGGTTTCGTGCCGTCGTTGTGCCTCAGGACTAAAAATTACCCTCACTCCTCAAGATATAACAAAGCGCAGATATAACAAAGCGCTTGATTGAAGCTTTCAGTTTGTTTTAGCCATTCGCTTCATGAAAAAAAATCTAGAAAAAAAATGGACTCCCGATGAAGTGCAAGCGGCCTTGGGAGAAAAAGGGGTTCGTTTTACAAAAAAGCGCGCAGTAGTTCTGGAGGCGATGCTTAATGCTGCAGGGCATCTCACTATTGATGAAATCCTTTTCCAGGTGAAGAAACTGGATCCACGCATTGGTTATGTGACGGTTTATCGCACCTTAAAAATTTTCAAGGAATGTGGATTTGTCAACCAGTGGCAATTTGGAGATGGTTTTTCGCGCTTCGAAAAAACGGGTGATCATCACGATCATCTGATCTGTTTAAAGTGTGGAAAAATTCTGGAATTTGAAGAAGATGAAATTGAAGCCCTGCAAAAATCGGTGGCGAAACGCTATCATTTTCAAATTGTCAGTCATGTGCATGAGATTTATGGGTATTGTAAGGAGTGTGTTTCAGTAAAAAAAATATGAGCCTCTACTCTCAGTTCAAGCAGCATGTCCTTTCCAAAAAACTGATCTCATCCAGCGATAAAATTTTGCTTTCCATTTCAGGAGGGGTGGATTCGGTGGTGTTGGCCGATCTGTTGTTTCGCCTTGGCCGAGAATTGGGTTTTGACTTGTCCTTCGTGCATTTTGATCATGGTTTGCGGGGAAAAGAATCGGATGACGACGCAAGTTTTGTCAAAGAATTGGCCAAGCGATATCAGCGGCCTTTCCATAAGCGCTCTCTGAAATCAAAACTCAGTTCCAAAAAAACAAACCTCCAGGCTTTAGCAAGAGCCTGGCGTTACCGTTTACTGGAGAGTCTGGCGCTCCAAAAACAATGTAGCCTTATTGTTACCGCCCATCAGGCCAACGATGTCGCAGAAACTTTTTTCATCCAAATGCTTCGGGGAAAAGGGCCCGAGGCTTGGGTGGGCTTAAGAGAAAAAAGTGTGTTGGAAAAAAATGGGCTTTTTTTGCTTCGGCCCCTGCTTCCTTTCAGTCGAAAGCAAATTTTGGAGTATGCCCAAGAGAAAAAAATACTTTGGAGGGAAGATTCTTCCAACTTGAAAACAGAGTATCTGCGCAATAAAATCCGCCATGGGCTTTTTGAGGCCCTTCACGAAATAAACCCCAAATTTTTAGAACTCTTTGCTCAGAATCTTGAAATTTTAAGGGAGGAACAAGACTATTTGTCCCAAAAAATGAAATCTTGGTTGGAAGAGCAGAAGTTGCAAACGCAGAATAGACTTTCACTCAGTCGGACTAAATTGCAGCAGTTGCCTGGGGTCCTTCGTTTGAGGGTATTAAAAGAAAGTTTAAAATGTATTGGTTTAACTTATGATAAAATAAAAAGGGTCCATTTGCTTAACATCCAACACTTGTTGCTTTCTTCCTCTCCAAAAGCAAGGGTGACCCTGGCCAATGAAATTGAGGTATTTGTCAAAAAGACAGAACTTGTCTTTAAACGGCATTCTAAAAGGGGTAAGCGCTCAAAAAATAAGTTTTTTTAGTTGATCCGTTGGATGCGGCGGTGTTAGCTCTTCAAGGGCTAAGTCGATTATATTTTAAGAAAGGCTTTCTTGTGAAACAGACGCATAAAACGCTCGCATTCTGGATTTTGATTCTGCTTATTTTTGTTTCCCTGGTGAATGTATTCAATACCAAGACTGAATTCAGAAAACCTGTGAGCTTCAGTGATTTGCTCGAGGCAGCGTCCAGTAACCAGATCGCACAGATTTCCATCCAAGAAGAAGAATACTTTGGCCAGTTCAAGAAGGAGTATAAAGAAGGGCCTATTCTTTTTGAGACCATAGGTCCTGTGAATTCAGAGAAGGCCCTGGAAATGCTTTCCAAGACGGATGCCAAAGTCGAATATAAAAAACGAAAAGATACTCCGATGTGGCAGCAGCTTTTGGTTTCCTGGATTCCCGTACTCCTTCTGCTTTTTCTCCTTTTCTTTTTTATGCGCCAATTTCAAATGGGGGGTGGCAAGGCAATGAGCTTTGGAAAAAGCAAGGCACGCCTCTTGAATGAAAATCAGAAAAAAGTGACCTTTGCCGATGTGGCGGGTGCAAATGAGGCCAAAAGCGAGCTGGAAGAAATCATCGATTTTTTGAAAGACCCCAAAAAATTTACCAAACTGGGGGGGCGTATTCCAAAGGGAGTTTTGCTGATGGGGCCCCCGGGAACAGGGAAAACCCTTCTTGCTCGCGCAATTGCGGGCGAAGCCGGAGTTCCTTTCTTTTCTATTTCCGGTTCCGATTTTGTGGAGATGTTTGTGGGCGTGGGCGCTTCACGCGTACGGGATTTATTCGAGCAAGGGAAGAAACACGCGCCTTGTATTATTTTTATTGATGAAATTGATGCTGTGGGTCGTCATCGTGGTGCAGGCTTGGGAGGTGGGCACGATGAACGGGAACAAACTTTAAATCAGTTGCTGGTTGAGATGGATGGATTCGAATCGAACGATGGTGTTATTTTAATTGCTGCCACGAATCGTCCGGACGTGTTGGATCCTGCCTTAATGAGGCCTGGCCGGTTTGATCGTCGTATTGTGGTTGCACGGCCCGATTTGCGAGGACGCGAAGCAATCTTAAAAATTCATACTCGTCGCGTTCCGGTAGGGAGAGACGTAGACTTGATGGTGCTGGCTCGAGGCACTCCCGGCTTTTGTGGAGCAGATCTTGAAAATCTGGTGAATGAAGCGGCACTTTTTGCGGCGGGGCAAAATAAAAAGATGGTGGAAATGAAAGATTTTGAAATGGCTAAAGATAAAGTTCTCATGGGGCATGAGCGCAAGAGTTTGATGATTAGCGATGAAGAAAAGAAAAATACGGCCTTCCACGAAGCGGGACATACGCTGGTGGCGCGGTTAATTCCTGGCACTGATCCTATTCATAAGGTGACCATTATTCCGAGGGGGATGGCTTTGGGATTGACTCAGCAATTGCCTGTGGGCGAAAAATTTACTCAATCGAAAGAGCAGACTGAGAATGATATCTCCATTTTGATGGGAGGGCGTTGTGCAGAAGAATTGGTGCTTGGGCAAGTGACCACTGGGGCTGGAAATGATATCGAACGAGCGACCGATCTTGCGCGACGCATGGTGTGTGAGTGGGGGATGAGCGAAAAACTAGGCCCTCTTACTTTTGGAAAAAAAGAAGAACAAATTTTTCTGGGACGAGAAATTTCCAAACACCAGGATTACAGCGAACAGACTGCGCTGGAAATAGACCAGGAAGTTAAGACGATAGTGCTGAAAAATTATGATCGCTCCAAGCATCTGCTTTCTATCAATCGAGAAAAATTAGAGCATTTAGCGGAAGCCCTTTTGGAATATGAAACCTTGGATAGTGATCAAATTGATCGAGTCATTGCTGGAGAGAAACTTCCTCCCTTTAAAAAAGGAGATTCAGAGGGTGCTACACCTAGTTCTGGGGTCAATGAAGCGGTGAGTAGCCCGGTGGGTTTAAATATTGTGTCTCCTTTTGTGAGTCCACAGCCGGGGAAGGCTTGATTTGATTTCATGTTACAGGATCTTTCTCCACTCCAACTCGGTCCCACAAATTTTTCTTTTGGGCCCTTTCCTTTTTTGATTGGTATTTTAAATGTGACCCCCGATTCTTTCTCGGATGGAGATTTGTATCACAATCCCAAGCAGGCTCTGAAACATGCCTTAGACTTGCAAGCTCAAGGGGCCGATCTGATTGAAATTGGTGCCGAGTCGACTCGTCCCGGAGCTACAGCAATTACGGTGCAGAAAGAATTGGATCGTCTTCTTCCTGTTTTGGATGTGTTGAGAGATCAAATAAATTTGCCTGTTTCACTCGATACGCGAAAGGTGAAAGTTGCCGAGAAACTTCTTTCTTACGGTGTTGATCTCATCAATGACGTGAGCGCTTTTGAATTTGATAAAGAGATGATTCCTTTTTTGGCCCAGCATCACCTGCCTGCAGTCTTGATGCATTCGCGGGGAAACCCACAGACGATGTCGAGCTTGAATCGATATCCAAATATTATGGAAGAGCTCTGTCGTTTTTTTGAAGAAAAATTGGAAGCCCTCGATAAAAAAAAAGTGGATCTGCGAAAGATTATTTTGGATCCTGGTGTTGGTTTTGCCAAAACAGGGAGCCAAAATGTTCAGTTGCTGGCCTACTTAAAACAATTGCAGAAATTCAGGCGACCTTTAATGATAGGGCTTTCTCGAAAGTCTTTTTTGAAAAAATATTTTGAAGAAGATCATGTTCCTCGTGATCGATCCACTTTAAGCGAAGTGGCCCATGCCTTGTGCCTGAACCAGGGAATCCAGTTTCTACGTGTGCACAATGTCGCGGCAGCGAGGCGTACTTGTACTTTAGTAAATGATTTTTTATCTTCTCCCTCTCCCTTTGAGGGAGAGGGTAGGGAGAGGGGGTAGTGTGATTAGAAAATTATTTGGCACCGATGGGGTTCGCGGAAAAGCAAATATTCATCCCATGACCAGCGAAGTGGCTCTTGGCCTGGGTCGTGGCATTGCTCAACTCTTTAAGCAAAAGGGCTCACCCCATAAAAGCCGGGTGGTGATTGGCAAAGACACGCGTCGTTCGGGCTACATGTTTGAAAATGCGCTCTCCAGCGGGGTTTGCTCGGCAGGTGCAGAGGCCATCCTGTTGGGTCCTTTGCCTACACCTGCCATTGCCTTCATCACGCGCGCCATGCGTGCCGATGCGGGGGTGGTGATCTCCGCCTCGCACAATCCCTATTACGACAATGGAATCAAGTTTTTTGACCATGAAGGTTTTAAATTGCCTGACGAGTTGGAATATCAACTTGAACAAAAACTGAATCAAAAAGAATCGGGAGATTTACCAAGCGGTACGGAAATTGGCAGGGCCTTTCGGGTAGAAGATGCGCCGGGCCGTTATATTGAATTTCTCAAAAGTGCTTTTCCGAAAGATCTTTTTTTGGAAGGGATAAAAATTGTGGTCGATTGCGCAAATGGTGCGGCTTACAAGGTGGCGCCTGTGGTGTTTGAAGAGTTGGGGGCTCAGGTTTTTGCGATGGGAGTTTCGCCCAATGGTTTTAATATCAATGAGAGCTGCGGTGCGCTTCATCCACAAAATCTGTCTCAGAAAGTAAAAGAGTTGGGGGCTGATATTGGAGTTGCTTTAGATGGCGATGCCGACCGGGTTGTTTTGTGTGATGAGCAGGGAGAAATTTTAGATGGGGATGTTTTTTTAGCGATTGCTGCCCTGGAACTAAAAAGAAAATTCAGGCTCAATAAAAATACCGTGGTGGCCACGGTGATGAGTAATTTTGCCTTAGAGAGATTTTTAAAAGAACAGAAAATCGATTTGTTGAGAGTGCAGGTGGGTGATCGTTATGTCGTGGAGGCCATGCGTAGCAATGCTTATAATCTGGGTGGGGAACAATCGGGGCATATGGTGTTTCTGGATCATGCAACAACGGGAGATGGCCTGCTGGCGGCCTTGCAGATACTGGCCATTATGAAACAGCAGGGTAAAAAACTTTCACAACTGAAAAAACTTTTTGAACCGCTGCCTCAAGTTTTGGAAAATATCAAAGTAGGGCGTCGGGAAGATTTTTTAAAATTTCCTTCGCTGCAAAAACTTCTGAAAGATTCTGAAAATAAACTGGGTGAACAGGGACGTTTGTTGCTGCGTTATTCGGGAACCGAGGCCCTGGTTCGAATTATGGTGGAATGTGAAAATCAGGCTTTAATTCCAAATATTATTTCGGATATCAAAACTGAGGTGTTGAAGGTGTTAGCTTAAAGGATTATATGCCACGTCTTGGAGTCAATATTGATCACGTTGCGACGCTTCGTCAGCAGCGTCACACCGTTTATCCTTCTCCCTTTGCGGCGGCCTTAATTGCGCAGGAAGCGGGAGCCGATCAAATTACCGTGCATCTGCGCGAAGATCGGCGGCATATTCAAGATGCCGATGTCTTTGAATTGAGAAAAAAAATAAAGATCAAACTCAATCTGGAAATGGCGGCCACGGATGAAATGGTGGCGATTGCCCTGCAAGTGAGACCCGATCTGGTCACTTTGGTCCCCGAAAAACGCCTGGAGCTCACCACAGAGGGGGGATTAAATCTCAAACAAAATTTTGACTTTTTAAAAAAGCAAATTCATCTGCTTCAGCAGGCTGGGCTTCCTGTGAGTTTGTTTATTAATCCTGATGTAGAAGACTTGCAGCTTTCGATCGATTTGGGAGTGGGCGCTGTCGAACTGCACACAGGCCAATATGCCGACGCAGAAACAGAAGCCGCACAAAAAAAAGAATTTGAGCGTTTGAAGCAGGCTTCCCAGTTTGGGGAAAAAATCGGCCTCAAAATTTATGCAGGCCATGGGCTACATTATGAGAATACGTCCAAGCTCTTGTCGATTCCAGAAATTATTGAATACAATATAGGGCATTCTATCGTTGCGCGTGCCGTGATGGTGGGTTTTGCGCAGGCGGTGAGGGAGATGAAAACGTTGTTAAAATAGGGCTAACCATGATCCTCGTCACCCGCGAAGAAATGCAATGGATGGATAAACAAGCCATCCAAAAAGAGGGAATTCCTTCCCTGGCCCTGATGGAAAATGCGGGGCGCGCGATTGCGGATTATATAATCAGGATGCAACAAGCGGCGGCCCTGCAAATTTCTATCCTCTGCGGCCCGGGAAACAACGGTGGAGATGGCTTGGTCGTTGCCCGAATTTTACACGAGTCAAAAATTTCAATAAAAGTTTTTCTGGCAGCGCCTGAAGAATCTTACCGCGGGGACGCCTTAATCAATTTGAGGCGTTTACCTCTTCCCTTCATTCCCTTGCATACACAACGTTTACTCAAGATTTATTACGACGAAATTGCCTCCTCTCCCTTCATCCTCGATGCCCTGTTTGGCACAGGGCTTTCTCGTCCGCTCACCGATTATTTTGCCTATTTGGTTGCAGAGTTGAATGCGATGAAGGTCCCCATTCTTTCGGTGGATATTCCCTCCGGACTTTGTGCGACGAGTGGAGAAAAAATGGGGGAAGCTATTTATGCGTCTGAGACTTTAAGTCTGCATCGTCCCAAATTGGGCCTGGTGAAAGGACCGGATTGTTTTCTGGCAGGGCACATTCATGTTTTTCCGATTGGGATCCCCGACGCTTATGATTCAAAAATCAAACGAAAAGAATTTCTGATTACGCCCGAAGCCTTCCGATCTTTTTTGAAAGCCCGTCCACGCCAAAGCCACAAATATAAATTTGGACAAGCTCTCACTATTGCGGGTTCCCGCAACAAAATAGGAGCCGCCTTGATGACGGCTCGGGCAGTTTTACGTTCAGGGGCGGGCTTGTCTACGCTAGCCTTGCCGGAAGAGGCGTATCAAAAGATTGACCCCAAATTTTCAGAAATCATGTTTGAACCCTTTAACCTTTCTTCTCCGGAATCGCTTTCTCTTTTACAAAGGGGGAAGTTTAAGGCTGTAGCCATTGGGCCAGGGATGGGAGTTTCTGGGGAGACTAAAAATTTTATTTTTTCTCTTCTTCCACAAGTTCAAACCCCTCTGGTGTTGGATGCCGATGCCTTGAATTTGATTGCGACCGATCTCTCTATCCTCAAAAAAATAAAAGCCCCAGTCCTTTTGACTCCGCATACGGGGGAGATGCAGCGGCTGTTAGAGGGACTACCTCCCCCTAACCCTCTCCTTATAAAGGAGAGGGAATATGAAGAAGTTTTAAACTTTGCCAAAAAATTTCAAGTGTGGGTTTTACTCAAAGGCTATCGTTCTGTACTCGCCACACCCAGTGGAGAACTCTGGTTCAACTCCAATGGAAATCCAGGAATGGCCACCGCAGGTGCAGGAGATGTGCTCACAGGTTTGCTTGGCGGCTTGCTGGCTCAAGGGCTTTCTATGAAAGTGGCCGCGAAGGCGGGGATTTGGATTCATGGACGAGCGGGAGATTTAGTAGCCGAAGAAAAAGGGGAGAAGGGGATCTTGGCCTGGGATATTGCGGAGAAGATTCCTTGTGTGTTGAAGGAGTTACTAACAAGTCGGCAGTTTATCTGACAGCCCACCAGGGCTTACCCTACCGACGGTTGTACTAGAGAGTCGCATTGCGTCAGTTTAATTGGCGACTCGTCAGTAGCGTCTAGTTGACTTTGGTGTACATTCATGTACAACAAAAAAATGATCAACGTCAAAATAGCCGAATTCAGAAGTCACCTGAGCGAATATCTCAAGAAAATTAGACTAGGAGAAGAGATTATTATTTTAGACCGTGATCATCCCATTGGGAGGCTTGTTTCATTTGAGAATAAGAAAGAAAACGTAGAAGCCCTTCCAAAACTCAAATCTTTTGCTAAAGTTGCAAAGATGAAATTTCCCCGATTAAATCCCGAAATTGATATTGTGGCAGAATTGATTAAAGAGAGAAGACGAAGATGATCTGTTATGTAGATAGTTCAGTTGTATTGCGGGTTTTATTTGGGGAGCCTTATTTATTAAAAGAATGGGGAAAAATTGAACGAGCTTTGTCTAGCCGTTTGCTCCGTGTGGAGTGCTATCGAACCCTTGATCGAATAAAGTTCCAACATAAAATTAAGAGCGAGAATATCTCTGCTTATCATTTGGGCCTTCATAAAATTTTATTTCCTATTACTTTAATTCCAATTAATGAAGCAATCTTAACTTTTTCTGAGGCTTCTCTTCCAACAGCTCTTGCCTCTCTGGACAGTATCCATTTATCGACAGCCCTATTTTGGAGAGAACGGGTTAAAGCTGATTTTCTGTTTGCAACCCACGATCAAGAATTAGCTCTTGCTGCCCAGGCTCAGGGCTTTGAAGTGATTGGGGTTTAGTTCGCATGAAATTTCTCTCCCACTCCCTCCAAAAAACTTTTGAGATCGCCTCTACTTTTACCAAACAATTAAAAGGCGGCGAAGTGATTGCCTTGATCGGCGATTTGGGTGCAGGAAAAACCCATTTTGTGAAAGGAATGGCCCAGGCCTTGGGGATAAATGAAGAAGAAGTGACTTCTCCTACCTTTAGCTTGATGCAAATTTACGCCGGCGCAAAAACGCTTGTTCATTTGGATTTATATCGTTTAGAGAATTTGGCTCAGCTGCAGGAACTGGGTTTTGAGGACTATCTTCAAACGGAAAACATCGTGGTCGTTGAGTGGGCCGATAAATTTATACAAGACTTGAGTTTTGATTTTAGGGTGGAGATTAGGAAAGTGGATACAACTACCAGAGAAATAGAAATTCATTAGATCTCTTTCATAAATCGCTGCACGATCCAATTGCGGCGTTGCGGTATCCAAAAAATCCTCATTTGCAGTAGCAAACTCCGGTATTTTGGACCCTCCGCGCCTTGCACTTGGACCGTTCGCTGATTTATGAAAGAGAACTATTATTTATGACTGAAATTAAAAATAAAAAAAGAACCTTGGGTCTGCAGAAGAATCAGACCTTGGTTCCTTCAGATCCCCTGCAACAGTACCTTCAAAAGGTTTCACGTTATCCTTTGCTTTCTGAAGAAGAAGAAAAAGAACTGGTCGAAAAGATGCATCAGTTTAAGGACGTGGAGGCAGCGAAAAAACTGGTGACCTCGCATTTGCGCTTGGTGGTGAAAATTGCCATGGAATACCGTTCTGCCTATCAAAATGTCTTGGATCTCATTCAGGAAGGCAATGTGGGTTTGCTCAAGGCGGTCAAGAATTACGACCCCGAGAAAGGTGCGCGAGTGGCGTATTATGCCTCTTGGTGGATACGGTCTTACATCCTGAAATATATTTTGGATAATTTTCGCCTCATTAAAATTGGTACTACCCAGGTGCAGAGAAAGCTGTTCTTTAACTTGATGAAAGAAAAAGAAGATCTTGAAAAGAAAGGGTTCGCTTCCGATTCTAAGGTGTTGGCAGAGCGCCTGGATGTATCGGAAGAGGACATCAACGACATGAGCCTGCGTCTGGCCAATTCCGAGCTTTCCATTGATGTGCCTGTTGGGGAAAATAATGGAACTTTGCATGTCGATTTGCTGAAAGATAGTAGTAAACCGGTAGACGAAACCTTATCCGAGCATCAAGTTAAAGATGCGCTCCTCGAAAAACTAGGTCAGTTCTCAAAAACACTTAATACTCGCGAGCTTAAGATCTTTCAGGAACGCCTGGTGGCGGATATGCCTAAAACTTTGCAGGATATCGCGGATGAATATGGAATTACCCGTGAGCGGGTGAGGCAGTTGGAAGAGCGTATCAAGGAGAAGCTGAAGGGGTATTTTGAGGGGGATGCCCCCAAAGAATCAGAAAAGTTGCTCAACTGAAAAACTTAATTCTTTAAAATAGGGGGAAGTGGCCCTTGCGTTCTTTTGAAAACAACGGAAGGTCTGAAAGCCTTCCTCGGTTAAGCTGAGAATCTCCAAACTTTGACCTTCGGGATCGACGATCCAGTATTCCTGAACCCCAAATTTTTCGTACAAGCGTTTTTTAATGCTTCGGTCCCAATCCCGGGTAGAGGGGGACAGAATTTCTACAACCAATTCAGGGGCGCCACTTACATTTTTTTCAGTAATAATTCCCAAGCGAGCCTTGGAAATAAAAATTAGGTCAGGTTGGACGACGTCTTCTTCAGAAAAGACGACATCTACCGGGGCAAAAAACAGTTCGCCTTCATTATTTCGAGCTGTTGGTGCAAGTAGCTCATATAATTTTCTTAGAACTTTTTGATGATAAGTAAGTGGTGCAGCAACCATATGAAAATCTCCATCCACGAGTTCATAGCGTCTTTCGGAAGGCATCTGCAGATAATCGGTATAGGTAAATCTGATTTTTTTTCGAAGGGTTTGCATGGCTCCTCAAAGCTAGAGCAACTTTCTTTCAAAGGCAATGGGTAAAATCTCCATTTAATAAAATGACGCAGTGCGACAAATAAAAAAATTAAAAATAGTTAGCAACTTTTTTTGCGTCCTTCCGATAGAGCCCCCCAATCACCAGAAGTGTAACTTTTTTGTTTATTTATAAGGGAGTTCTATGACCTCAGCACGTATTCCTTCGTCTGAAAACGCCATTCCTCATATTCCAACGGTGGGGCCAGTTACAGTACCTCATGCTCATTCAGGCACTGATACCGCAAATCCTACTCCAGCGCCCAATTTGGCTCGTGAAGTGGGGATGGCACTCCAACACAATACTCAAAATTTATGGAGGCGTTTGAATGGCCAGCGGCTATTAGCCTCTGAAACCCCTGCCCAGACAGAACACGAAGGTCCCAGCGCGGAGCAAATTCATGGAGTAGAAGTCGCGGTAGATCAATCGCTTTCGGGGATTAATCTGCAAGGCAGATCTCGTCTCAACCAAACCCAGCTGAATGCCCTGATAGAAGCCGCTACGCGTTTGGCCGCTGTGGGGCGAACGGCTCGGGTGACAGAACTTTTGGCTCGATTTGAACGCGAGACTCAAAGCTGGACCAGCCCCTGGGCCTTGGCCTCGGCAGAACGGGCCATGGCGGGTGTTTGGGCCCAGGCCGGGGATCATGAGAAGGCCTTGCAGCATCTGGATCGAGTGGCAGGCTATGTTTCAGAAAACCCTTTAGCCCATCGGGGCCGAGGGGCCCGCTTTTGTAGTGCCGAAGATCAGACTCGACTGGCGCAACTGGCGTCCATTCTGCCTATCTTGAGAGGCCTTTACGCCTCCGAGCAAACACCCCAACACATTGAAGCGGCCCTAAGTCGCCTGCGAGCCAAGGTACAGGCCCATCCCGAGAACGTGTTGGCCACCGAACTGAGAGATCAACTCGAAGGATCCCTGCAACTCTCTCGGCGCGGGCTTTTGGTAGGAGTGCTGCAGACCGTACTCTCCGAATGGGCGCAGAAACAAGTTCAAGAACATCATGCTTCGCAAGAAGGGCTTGATCACGAAATTCAGGCATATCTTCAAGCCGTATCGCAATATTTGGAACATCACGAACATGCCACGCTCAGCGAGGCCCTAGCTTCTGTTTTGACGGATACTCGGGCGGCTCTAGGTTTTGTGCAGGTTCAGGATTTTTTATCTCACACGGCTCCGGAATCTTTTGCCCTAGAAAATTGGATGCGGGCTCACTTCTTTCACGACAGCTCGGATACGCGTACCGTGGCTCAACTCCTCATCGATTTTGTGGCCGCCAATGAAGAGACGCTGAGGGTGGGGGAAGGCGAAGTGGATGCGCAGATTTACGATTTGGCCTTGCGCCTGGGAACTCAAGACCGGGGCTATACACAGAGCGGCATCCAGCTGGCCGGACTTTTGGAACAACGCCACAGCCTGGGGAGCTTGCCTGCGGGCTTACGAGCCACTCTGGAACTCAAGGCCCAAGCCAATACCGTGCTTGGGGAGTTGCAAAACTTCATTCCCGGCCTGGGGCACAATGTCTTACAGACCTACAGCCATTTTCTGATTCCCTTTGCGATGGGTCGCG
Organism: Deltaproteobacteria bacterium; assembly: GCA_015233135.1. Lineage (NCBI taxonomy): Bacteria > Pseudomonadati > Myxococcota > Myxococcia > Deltaproteobacteria bacterium. Next base: position 28,502 of record JADFYH010000026.1, on the reverse strand, counting down.
GCCTGTCGGTGGCCACCAAGGCCATGGGCATTGCCCGTTTGGGGGCGGCCCTTGGATTTTTACTTCCCTGTGCGGCAGAGGCCGCGGGTTTTACGGTGGCGGGAATGGGAGTAGGCGGGGCCTTTGCGTATGCGGACAGCCAGAACCCTCTGCATCAAGATGCCTATAGAAATTTTTTAAGCCATGAAGTGACGCCTTATGCAGGGGCAAAAGGTTTTGCCAGCATGATGATTACCTTTGCCACCTGTCATGGCTGGGGGGCAGCGTTCAAGGCCTTAGCTCGTCCGCTGCGTACGCTTTTGTTTGAGAATGTCTCGTCTTCTGCGATGAGGGCGTTGAGCAATCGTTCTTTATGGGTGCTTGATTATTTGCTGACAGGTCCTGGGAGTTTTTATGCCTCGGGGACGGTGAATCAATTTTTAGGATTGGAAGAAGAAGCGAGGAAACCTTCCTGGAGTTTAGGGTTTTTGGGGAATGTGATTGAAGATCTCAAGATGAAGGCCGGCGGAGGCTTGATTGAAGGGGTTCCAGGAGCGGGGCACTGGATGCATGGGGTGGAAGGGCGGCATCATCTATTATCAGAGGCTCGACGTTTTCAGCCTTTTCTGCGTGAGCTTGCTATTCCTCCTTTTGGCGAAAGAGGTTTGAGGATGACGGAATTGCTGCTGGCTTTGGAGCGGCGCCCAGTGCCTGCTGCACAGGCTTCTTCGCATGAAGGTTTATGGCATTATTTGACGGGTGAAATCGATCTTTCGCGACGTTGCAGCCACGAAGAACTATTGGCCGAAGTGCGCGAACGAATGAATGGGCACGAAGTGGACCTGAGAGAACTTTTTCATCTTCATGGTTCTGAAACAGAGCACCCAGCTTATCGGAGTTCAGGCGAACAAAGGCCTGCGGGCTTTGATCTGCGCGATCTGCAAATGGAGGCGTTTACTTATGAAGCGACACGAAATTTGAATGCCCAGGGCTTGATAAGATCGATTGCGGATTTAGGCCTCTCCAGTTCAGAGCGCTTGCGCCTGCTGCAGAATGCCTTGGAACTGGGCGTTGAGGCACATACCCTGGCAGGGATTCGAGCCTTGTCGGAGGGAAATCCGGAGCAGCTGGCTTTTTATTTGAGACCTTTCTTGGATCGGGATTTAGAGGCAGTGCAAGGCGTTTTGGGAGAGGTGAGGGATTTTCAGGGGCGGCAGGGAGGAGAGAGAGAGCCAGTGGATGCAATTGATAATTCTACGATGGGAGAGGACAGGGAGAGGGGGATCTCGAGTGCACCCGCGACCCCCCTCTCTCCAACTCTCTCCCCTCAAGGGAGAGAGGGTCGAGCTTCTTATCCCTCCGCAGAAACTTTTTCTATACATTCTAATTTAGTTTTCCCCTCTCCCTCGACGGGAGAGGACAGGGAGAGGGGGATCTCGAGTGCACCTGCGACCCCCCTCTCTCCAACTCTCTCCCCTCAAGGGAGAGAGGGTCGAGCTTCTTATCCCTCTGCAGAAACTTTTTCTATACATTCTAATTTAGTTTTCCCCTCTCCCTCGACGGGAGAGGGCAGGGAGAGGGTGACCCCGAGTGCACCCGCGGTCGCCCTCTCTCCAACTCTCTCCCCTCAAGGGAGAGAGGGCTTGGCCATCCAACAAGCCTTAGCGGCCCAAGTGAGAGTTCGAGATCAAGAATCGCTGAATCGCCATGCCCAAGCAGAGCCCGAGAGATTGGCGTCTGCAGCGCGTGCGCGGGTGACTGCAAAAGATGCGGCGGGTTCAGGTTCAGGTAGAGATGAAGGAACTTCCCAAGGCTTTTTCTCGGATGGAAAATCCGATCCAAAAAATCCTCTGGGTTTGGAAAATCCTGCAGTGCCTGCAGAACTCCTGACAGCAACAAAATTAAATTCTCCAGAAGGTGCAGCGGCGCAACTGGGTTTGGAAATTTCCGGAGTGGACGCGGCGTCTCGAGTGGAAGGGGAAGGCGTGGAAGGGCTGCAGGCTGCGGGGCGTAGGGGATCCTCTGCCTCAGCTGTCAGAGGGGAAGCCCTAGCCCTCAAGAGAAAGATTTATACGCGACTCACCGATACAAGCCAGAGTGCCTCCACTGCTTGGGAAAGGTTTAAAAAACAAAATTTTAAAACCAAGGCGGCAAACGATAATGCCCGCCGTGCCCTGGCCGGTATTACAGATAAAGGTCTGGACGCCAAACAAAGAAAGGTTCTGTTTCAACGCCTGGATGATCTTCAGGCGATCTTAAATCCAGGTTTAAATATCCAAACCAATCCTAATGTTGAACGCGTGTTTATCCCCCATCGCGGTGAAATTGCCGTGCGTATTGCGCGCAGTGTACATAAGCAGGGAATGACTCCGGTGATCATGGTGCATGAAGCCGAGGCGAATCATGCCTGGGTGAGAAAGGCCGTTGAGGAGTTTGGCGCCGAGGCCAGGGTGTTTGTGCGTCTGCGTGCTCCGGAGTCCGACAGCAAAAAAAGAGCAAAAGATTTTAAATACACTTCCACTACCCCCATTGATACCAGCTTTGGAACGGCCGATGCTGTTCGTGCGATTCGTCAACACCAGGGCTTTGTTCCTGTGGTGGTGGCAGAAGCACCTGCGAAGTTATCCGAGGCCTTGAGGCAAGAAATGGATGCTGCAGGGCAGGTGGAACATTTGATCAGTAGTGGTGACCCTGTCGTTACGGATGAGAATTTGATCAATAATTTGTATCAAGATGTAAATCATATCGCCCTGGAAGCCAGGCGTTCCAATTGTCAGGCGGTGCATCCAGGCTACGGTTACAAATCGGAAGCCCATGAGCTGGTGACGGCATTAAATGGGGAGGGGTTGATTTTATTTGGCCCTTCTGTGAAAAGTATGCTTCGTGCGGGCGATAAAGATGTAGCCAAGCAGGCCTTTATCGAAGCGGGGATTCCCGTTGTGCAAGGGACTCAGGTGGGACACGAGAATGCCTTGTCGCTAGCGAGAGAACTTTTGGAGATTGGATTTTTTAAATCTGAAGATAGGCAAAGGGTTTTGGCGGTGCTCTCAAACATTGAGAGAAATGAAAGTTTCGAAGAGATTGCCTTGGCCTTTGGGGCTCGCCTCAAAGCTGTCGGAGGCGGTGGTGGAAAAGGTCAGCAGACGGTCTATACTCTAAAAGAATTAGTGAATGAATTTGGAACCTGTCAGGAAGAAGGTAAAAGCAAAAGAATTTTGGCAGAACGGTTTATTCCCCGTTTTCAGCATGTGGAATTTCAAATTATTCGCGACCGTTTTGGAAACACAGGAATACTCAGTGAAAGAGAATGTACGCTTCAGGAAGGGGATCAAAAACTCATTGAAATTTATCCGGCTGAAATTTTTGCTCGTTTCCCTGGTTTAAGAGAAAAGATGTATGAAGCGGTGCGCAAGGCCGCGCAGGCCGTGAATTATACCGGACATGGAACGGTAGAATTCATGGTGGATCCCGATACCGGTGATTTTTTTGCCATGGAGGTGAACGCGCGAATTCAGGTGGAACATCGCGTGACGGAACTCGTGACCCGAATTCTCGGACGAGAGGACGAAACGGCCGATCTTATTTCAGATGCTATCGACATTGGTCGAGGTCTTCCCCTTTCTTACCTTCAGGAGAGTATTGAAAATCATGGGTCAGCGGTGGAAGTTCGTTTGAAAGCAGCAGATCCCAACAGTCTTTATCGCGGTAGAAATGCCCCTTCCCCCGGAACAGTGAATCGCTTGGAATTTCCTGAGAGCGAAGGAATTCATGTGGAGACCTCTATCGCGAGTGGCGATAGAATTTTCGGTTTCTTCGACGCCATGTTTGCCAAGCTTGTGGTTTATCATCCCGGAAAAAGATTGCAGGTGCTTCAAAGAGCCTCTCAGGCCTTATCCAAAACCGTCTTTGAGTCTGAAAAAGCCAAGGCGGATATTTTGGGCCAACTGAGATTTCTGGCGCGCGAAGCGGTGCGAACCGGAGAATACGATAATCATTACGCAAGCAATGGCCTCGAGAAAGCCTTGGGAAAAGCGGCCTTGCAAAGCAGAGGGCGCCCAATTCCCCGTGAAGAATTTGAAGATCGCAGCAGTTATCGTTACAAAGAAAAAAGAGCCTTGAAATTAAGATCAGCGGTCAGCTTACACCTGGAATGTGTGGCGAATATTAGACTTCCCACTGCCAAAAATATTGATCTGCTGCAACAACGCCTCGAAGCTTTTATTTCCGATCCCCTCAGAACTTCGGATCCTTTACTAGGAACCCTGGCCAAATTTTTTCAGCAAAACAGGGCATTCAGAGAAGAGTTGGCAAGGCTTCAGCGAGATCCAAAGAATGAAATTACTTTCCAGCTCAACAGTATCGGTGATCTAAAAAATATTCGTATTCGTCAGGCCTCGGGGCATAAAACAGTTTATGTGGCCTCTGATCCTGTTCCGGGTTTGCCTGCCGGGGAGATGGTTTACTGCGTTCATTATAACAGACATTCCGAGTTGTTTCAGCCCCCTTCCATCGAATATTTTTCGGGAGGATTTAATAGTGATTATTTTCAATCGGAAGCCGTGCCTTTGCTTGCGGCTCGTCAGGGGCTTTATAACTGGGAATATGAAGTTGCTGGGGCAGCGAAGGGTGGAAGCCCTGCACGATTAAAAGTGGATATCAGCCTTTCTCCGGAAGGCGTCGCCACCTGGGGTTTTGAAAATGCCTCGCGTGTGAGGTTGTTTGCCGGGGAATCCGCAGAAAATAATGCAAATCTGGCTGTACAACTGTTTGAGAATTTTAGCAGAGGCCTGGATGAAAAAGACAGAACCCAATCTCTCAAAAATTTGGGTCATCTTTTTGAGTTGATTGCCAAGGGTTTTGATATGGAGCAAAAAAGGCAGTTTGTAAAACAGATTGTAACTCTTGCAGAATCACTCACCACGCCTTTGACCGCACTTTATAATAACAAGGCTTTGAGTCCCAAAGCTCGACAGCTGGCTGAAAACATTCAAACCCGGCGCGAATTTCGTGGGCATCATCTGGAGAGCATAAAACATCTGGATGCAGATGCCCTGGTGGTGAACTTTTATAAAGTGGAGGGCAGGAATGGGGATGCCAGACGAATTCAACGTTCTTTTGCCCGTGTCAAAACAAGCCCCGAAAAAGCTATCCAAGATTTGCATGATATTGGGCACACCTTGAAGCTGAGAAACTCGGATTGTAAAAATTGCGGCAGCAATGTGGTGGAATTGATGATGGCGAAGCCTGCCGGCTTTGAGGAGGCAAAATGGCTGCAAAGCTTTGCCGAAAGTTTGAACAGCGATTCCAGCTGGGTCAGTGAGTCCAATCTTCGCCGAGTGACGGTTGCCTTTACGGAGGGGAATGCTTACCCTGTTTATTATACCTTCGTTCGAGAACCCAATGGCCAAGGCCTATCCCAAAAATTTGTAGAAGCCACTAATCTCAGATCTCTTCAGCCTTTCACGGCCAATCGTTTAATTGAAATTGAACGCCTTTCTCTTTTTGATTTAAGACGTGATCAGGTCAATTCAGACCGTGATGTGCATTTGTATTATGGTTCGGGAAAAGAAAAAGAGGTGAAGGGAGATGTGCGTCTTTTTGGAAACTTGGTGGTGAGGCGTGCCCAGGTGTTGCGTAATGAACAGGGTGTAGTGGGTATTCCAAAATTGGAGGAGTTGTTTGTTAAAAGTATTCGGGCGATGGAACAATCGTTGACGGATAATGCGAAAGAATCGGCGAAGTGGAATCGCTTGTTTATGAATATACTTCCCGAATTGGACATGACTCATGACGAGACTGTCGCTTATGTTGAAAACTTGGCCACCCAGCACTGGGAGTTGTTGAGAAAACTTCATCTTGAAAAAGTGGTGGTGCGTGGTCGTATTAGGGTTTCTGAAACTTCCAATAAATATCGCGAGGTTTTAATTACGATTACCAACCCTACGCGCTATCGTTTTGAAGTGAAGGTGAAAGCGCTTGAAGAGGCCTTGTTTGCCAATGCAGCAGGGGCTGAGCTTCAGTCGAAAAGAGTCATGGTGAATTGGAGTGATGCCAGTACAGTTGCATCGCTGACAAAAACAAATAGGCCCCTCGGGGAGATTGCCTATAAGTTTTTGGACGAATCTAAGGTGAGTACGGCGACACCCGTGGAATTGAGAGCTAGAAAAGTTCAGGCGACTGGGGGTGTCTTTGCCTATCATGTGCCTATGCACATGGATGCCGCCATCAGTGCATTGGCTAGAGAACATCCTAGAGCATTTAAGGGGAACACCCGCTTCGTGGAACTGGATCTAGAACATGTGGTGAAGGGCAGTGCGACACCGATCAATCCATCCACAGGAAAAATTGATTACAATCATCCGGGGCAACTTGTTCCTGCGGTGAATGCCGACGGTCAAGCCAGAGAAATAGGACGAAACAAGGCGGGGGTGGTGATAGGTTTGATGGAAAACGACATGGGCCTGGGCTTTCCCGTTCGCCGTTTGAGTATCCTTGGCGATCTCTCGCATGACCCCTCCAAAGGCTCTATTGGCCATGAAGAAACGGCGCGCATTATTGCGGCCATTCACTATGCGGCAGAAAATGGTTTGGATATCGATTGGCATGTGGCCTCCGCCGGGGCCTTTATTGACAGGGATTCCGGGGTAGAGGTGCTGGATGCGGTGAGTGCCACCTTTAGAGAAATTGTTTTAAATTGCATTAAGCAAAATGCAGAGCTTGGTAAACACCGAGTACGCATGAATTTTGTGGTGGATGATTTCAGTATCGGTATCATGTCTTATGATATTTCGATTGCTGCCATCGCGGAGGCTACCGGTGGGGTGGTGATCATGACTCCTCGTGGAAGTCTGGCCCTCACTGGCCCCCAAGCCTTTGCAGCCGCAGCAAATCCAACTGCCTCGGTGACCCAACTGCCTGGCATCGTCAAAAGAACCTTTCCGGGCGGCATTCAAGATATGGCCGGATACAACGGGGTGCATGGTCCTAATGGTGAAGCGCAACTTTTTGCACCCAATCGACTGGAGGCTCACAAACAATTACTGCTGCTGCATTATTATACGGCAGTGGAACGCAATGGTCAGATTGTGAGCAGACGACGCAGCAAAGATCCGGTAGATCGCGATGTGACCCAAACTCCGTGGATGGTGAATGGTGTTGAACAGGGAAACATTGGCGACCTGATGAAAAAATTAGGTGCTCCAATGCCCCAGGAAGATTTTCTTCCTTTCCTTCGAGCCTTAATCGATCAGGATGCCCCGCCCCCTCTCTTTTTATGGAAAGATTACAAGGGAGAATTTCATCTTCAAAATGATGCCTTGAAAATTAAAAACAAAGAACCCATGGCTACAAAAACAGTAGCGGCTATTGCTCAAATTGGCGGGCAGCCGGTGATGTTGGTGTTTCAACCTGGGGTGCTTGCGCCGAGTGATTCTGCAAAAATTATGAGGGCCATTGGCAAGGCCGATGGGCGACTTCCTTTGGTTCATCTTTATGACAATCTGGTTTTTATGGCCATTGGTCTTGCGATGCAGGAACGTCAATTGACCAACGGCGGCAAATACGGAACGGCCAATGTCTTGTTTGAGGGGCCTCAAGTCATGGTGAATCTTGGGGCCTGTACCGGCGGTGGAAAAGTGGTGGTCGATCGGCAACTGGCTGCTCCTGAAGATCAGGAGGCCTTCCGTGTGTTGGCTTTGGAAGGAGCCAGAGAACAAGTGCTGGATGGGCGTGGAGTTGCCCTGGTGGTTTACGGAAGAGAAATACTCAAGGCTGCCGAACGGGATGCACGTATGAAAAATTGGCAGGGTTTGGTGACCGATGCCATTCGTGCCCAGGCAGAGGCAGATGAGCGTGTGAAAAAAGGAGAGGCCAAGCTGGAAGACGTGCAGCGAGGGCTTGTGTTGCAACCCATTCTTGAAGAGTACGTCAACAAAGAGGCCGCCATTTACAATGCCGCCAATGGAATGGAGCGTGCCCTTGCGGTGGCTTCTGTAAACCAGGTGATCCAGCCCTCTGAGTTACGAGCGAAGTTGATTGAGGAAATAAGAAGCGCCAAGGCCGCCTATAAAAGGCGTGTGCCCGAGCGAAGATTGGAAGCCTTGCAGGAAGTGATAGCGCGCGCGAATCAGTTGCCTAGAGATGTAATGGCTGCAGGGGTAAGGCAATTGTGGAATAAAGGTGTTGATATCGCAGCTGCTTTGCGAAGAGGCTTAGAGGAACTGTCGGCGAGACTTTCCGCGGCTGCCGAGCATCTAGTACCGGCAGCCTCAGAAGATATTCCCGTTTACAATTTTACGCTGTTGCCTGGTGCCCGTGTGACTTTGGATCAGGTGATTCCTGGGCACAGGCATGAGGCTATTTTGAAACAATTGGAAATTTCTACAACAGAAAATGGAAAGGCTTGCGCCTTGCGCTTTAGAGAGGGCTTTGATCCTCAATTTGCAGGGGAAAGGCCTCAAGTGATTTGTCGCATTGATGATCAAGAATTGGTCTATCCCTTAAAACCCCGAATTGTCCAGCTGCTGGAAGGAAACAAATTCGATCTGGTGATTCGAGGTGAGCGAGTGAGAATTTGTCTGGGGGGGCTGGTAGAAGAAAACAGTGGGCCGAAGGGGGGTGGTGCTGCAGAGGGCGATTCAGTAGCTACTGTTGCTGCTGTCAGTACCCAATTAAGCCGACTCATCGAAGCAGGGACGGATGTTTTTGCTCGGGTCATCGGCCAAGTAGGAAAGACTGGCGTCTTTGATGTGGCTCTGGCAAGGGATCTCCTGGCTGTGGTGGATTCAGGCGTTGTGGATTATGGGGATCGACATCATAGAGTTCAGGTTCCATTAAATCAAGCGTGTTCTCTCGGTAGAGGAGGTGATTTCCCTGAAGGCAATGAATTTTCTATTTCACGAATATCATCATTTTATCAGACTGCTAATCCATATGCTGTGCATTATTATATTCAGCGTGAAGGTGGGGTAAGAACAGATATCCCCATCATTTTAAAATATATGGATGGAAGAGTTGAGGTTCATCTCTTAAATGAAAAGGGAGCGGGTATAAAAGATATGGGTGGGTTGGGTGTTGCGGGGGAAGAGTTTACAGGAGAAGTAAGCAAGGTTTATATATTGGTAGAGGGGCGAATGATTGAAAGCATTTTCCCTGGCCATACTCGAGTAGATCTTAAGTTAGAAGAGAATGGAGAAGTCGGTCTTGATAAGTTGAGAGGGGAAGAGTGGGGAGATGGGGGCTTAAGAGGCGTAGGAGTAATTGATGGGATGGCCTCTACTCTTGAGGGACGGGTCAGCCTTAAACGCACTGGCAAGACTTACCAATTAAGCCTGGCTCCACATCCATACCCCTTTATAAAAAATATAGAAGATCATCTTTTTGTCTGTATACAATCTCCAAATGGAAAAAACAGAAGGGTAAGCTTAGAAGAGTTAAAGCAATCCCCAGTTTCATTTTCGGATGGGGATATCTTAAAACTGTCGGTGGCAGGTGTTTTCTATGATCTCTATACCCCTCAAGCCGTAAAATGCTCTAAGGGGATTGATTGTGTGGTTCCCACAGGGGAAACCAAACGCTTAAGCGAATTTGTGGAAGAAGATCATTCAGAGAGAGAAACACTCCAAAACTTTGAGTTGCTTGCTGTAATGCAAGACAGTGCGGTGGTCTACAAATTGAGGGCGGTTAATCCTTGGGCGGTAAGAGAAGGAGTCTTTTTGAAAGGTGGTGAAGAGGACAGAGCGATCCCTCTTTTCCATCATCAACACGGGGAACATAGTTTTGAATTAGGTGATTCTTTTGTACTTACTGTGAATGGCAGACCGCTTAAGTTCAATATTGTCGACCCAACAAGCCCTGGATCTACTCCTCCCGGCGCTGGCCCAGCTGCTCCTGCACGCATCGTGCGCACGGGGTTTCTTCGTACAGTGGGGGGGATAATGCTTCCACTCACCGTTGGACTTGCCACTTACCTCGCTTCTTCGGTCTCCGAGGCCGCTAGTTTTGTGGCCGGGCATCTCTCTTCTTGTTGCTCGGGTGTTTTTTTTTAGCCTCTGCTCTCGGTAGTGCCCTTGTCGCCGGTATGGTGTCCATGACCGACAGGTCTGTTAGGTACAGCATTCATTTAGATAGAGACAATGTCCTCTTTAGAAAAGGGACTATTCCTGCTGCTACTCGAGTGGGTCCTGACGATCGTTATATCCTTGTTTCTCTGCTGGGTCAGGGGGGAAGCAGCGATGTCTTTGAAGTCTACGACACCAAGCTGGAGCGTTTGGCGGTGATCAAGGTTCCTACTGTAGAAATATTAAGTAATAAAAAATATCTCGACAGAATTCGTCATGAAATCAAGGTAGCAGCAAGGCTGGACAATCATTATACGGTGGCTGTTTATGACTTTTTTGAGGTAACACTTAATTCAGGCGAAGCGGTTCCCATTTCCGTCATGGAAAAAATGTTGGGAAAGAATATGGAGAGCATTCTCAGAGCAGAGAATGGAAGCCCTTCGTTTGCAGACGACGAGGTTCTGAAAAAAATTGGGGTCTTTGCCAGCCTTTGTCTGGCCGTTGATTCCGCCCATCAGCGTGGCATTATTCATCGCGATTTAAAACCTGAAAATGTGCAAGTGATGAATGGTAACGCGGTCCCCCTCGATTGGGGGATTTGCCTCGGGTTTGAAGAGGCTCGGCGCAATAATGATGGTAGTTCGGAGGATTCTCGGATCTCTCGAATAGCCGTAAGTAGCCGTCGAATGACAGCACCCGGGAGCTTTACGGGCACTCCGGGTTATATTGCCCCTGAAACACCCTTGGGGATAGGGATGAAAAACCCTGCTCAAACCGATGTCTTTGCCTTGGGCTGTATCCTTTACGAATGGATGAGTGGAGGCTTTCCTGCCTATGCCTCCTATCGGACAGGAGATCTCTCAAAGGGTGAAGCAAGACAGGTGCTGGCGCTGGATGTGTATGGAAATCCAAAAATGTTGTGGTTGGTGACTCCGGCAAACTATGAAGCTGTCCCTCATTTTCGCGACCTCTTTCCTGAAAAGGATTATCGCAATTCCAGAATCCTGGATAAGCTGGATGAAGTTGCCCGCAAGGCCTTTCATCCGGACGCTGCAAAACGATATTCCAGTGCCTTGGAACTCCGTGAGGCGGTGCTCATGTGTTACGCCGAGGCACGCCTGGATGAACTCTTGGAGCTGCGCAGGGCTCACGACGAGAAGGCCATTGCCTTTCATAAAACGTGGGAAAATTTTAGCTATGATGAACAAGTTACTCCAGGGTTTTGGGAAAGATACAATGATCCCCTCTATGAATTGAAAGACTTGAAAGAATCTTGGCATCAGGGGGGGAGAGATTTGATCGACTATCTTGAAATTAGTTTTGGGGGAGAAGCCATGCCCAAGAGGGCGAGAGAAATTATTACAACTCTCGCTTTTTCTCGTTTGGTCGAAGAGGAGGATCGGCTGTCTCATGCAGAACGGGAGCACCTGAGACGACTGGTGCAGAAATATGATTGGGAAGAAGTTTCAGGATTGCCCCTTCCTTCTTATAAAAGTCGGGCCGTGCAGGAAATGGGAGCCAGCGTACAGTTAAAGATTGTGAGAGATAGCCCGGCGCTTCAAAATTTCCGTTCACAGATTGAGATCAAAAGGGTTTATCCAGATTTTCAGGGAACACGAACTGTTTGGACAGGAAGCCTGGGAAAGCTGCAAGGCATAAGACTTCCAGCGGGATATTATGTACTTCATTTTGAAGGAGAAGGCTTTGTTGCGATTGATCAACCCTTTCATTTAACCTATGCCGATGTGGCGGGAGCTTTAGAAGTGGAAGAAGCTGGATTGCCTGCAAGGCTTGACTTGGAACTTGAACTCTATCGAGAAGCTTCTCTTGCTTCGGATCTTGTTGTGATTCCCAGGGGGAAGGCTTTTCTAGGGCACGATTTTTATCACGATGGAGAGCCTTGGGCGGTGTTCAGTTATCCTCTCCGCGCCTGTTTGCATAAGAGCTTTGCCCTGTCTCGAACTCCGGTGACCGTAAGCCAATATAAAAAATTTATCGCTTCGCTTGTTGCAGATGTGAATCTTCTTCTTCAACGGCAACTAGACTTTGATGCCCAGGCAGAGTTGGAAGCTCTTTTGAATTTTATTCCCCGAGCTACTCCGCGTTTGGAAACGCCTTGGACAGGAGAGGATGTTTGGGCACAGCTTTCCCAGTTTCTTGAAACGGCTCCTTTTCACTGGAAACTGCGCTTTGATCTGCGGCAAAAACGACTGAGCTTGTTAGACCCTCATGGGTCCACTCACTACCAAAGTGAGGAACCTGTTTTTAATGAGCAACCCATTCATTCAATTACAGCGGATGCTGCAGAGGCTTATGCCGCTTGGAGAGGGAGAATGGACAGCCTTGCCCCGGGTAAAAAATACCAGGTTATGAGTGCGGACGAATATGAACTGGTTGCCAGAAATGGTTTTCAATGGATTTATCCCTGGGGTTACCGTTTTGATCCCAATAAAATGAATAGCCGGGCAATTCACGCCGATCGCAGAAAAACCACTTATCCTGTGGCAGTAGGAACCCATCCTATTCAGGAAGATAGTTATGCAGATGTTTCCCTTTATGGAGTTTTCGATGTAGTTGGAAATGTGAGGCAGTTCACTCGTAGCCTGGGGGAAAAAGGTTGTGTCATGATGGTGGGAGGCAGTGTGCGAACACCCTGGGGGAATTATTTTCGCCCCGCTTCAAGAACCTGGAGCGCCCGCCGCCCCGCCGCCCTGCTTTACAACGGGGCCTTTAGACTTTCTTTAGCATTGTAGTTTTTGATGAGGGAAAATTGGCAAAGGAGTGTTATTTTTTTGACGCTGGGCTTGAAAATTGCCCCAGCACATTTTGTTACCCTATAACAATTTTGATAGGCCCTTACTGGTATGCCCATTGCACCTAGACTTAGGAATAACCTTGGATGTTCCTGGGTTAAAAAAAGGGGGCGACATGAAAGGATCTTTTTTCATAGGTGCTGTCTTTGTCTTTTTTTTGCTTGCAGCGGGTTCTTTGCAAGCAGCAGAATCGGGTGAGGTGGATGAGGTCTGCTTTCAAGCTTCAGATCAGCTGGAAGTAGCGCAATTACAAAGTTGCCTGGAACAGTTAAAAACTGTCTTGGCTATCCAGAGGGAAGAGGTTGAATTAAAAGAGGTCTACAATGAGAATGATTCGAGTGATCCCCAAATAACTAACGAAGTGAATTCAAATGACCTTGAAATGGTGAAGGCCTCGGCTCTCAGTGACCCTCAAATGATCAAGGGAGTAAACGTCAAGGGGATTAATTTGAGTGATCCCCAAATGATTAATGTAAAGAATTTAAGCGTGGTGAGAAAAGCCCCATCAGCTCTCAGTGATCCTCAAATGATCAAGGGAGTGAATCTCAGTGACCCCCAGATGATTAAGGGTGTGAACTTGAGTGACCCGCAGATGATCAATGGAAAGAATTTAGGCATAGTAAAAGCCTCAGCTTTCAGTGATCCTCAGATGCTCAACAAAATAAACCTCAGCGATCCCCAAATGATCAAGGGGGTTAATTTGAGTGATCCACAGATGACTCTTAAGTAAATCGAAATCGATGAGCGGGGAACTTGAGCTATCGTGAAACCCGGAAATCACCGACAACTCAAGCTCCCCTCACCATCGGGTCTGAAATTGGCGATACAAGAAGTAGACGCCTTTGCTACCCGAACATTGCGAGAAAGTGTCTTCCAATTTCCAGACAGCCCTTTGTAGGCAACGCTGATGCTGTAATTGCCATAAGCAACATTTGAGGCCACAGGTCTTTCGCTGCCGCTCACTACGCCAGAGACCGATATCTTGCCCCAAGGATTAGCTTTTACAGAGAGCAGGCCCTTTCCTTTAGGGGGGGCGGATTCTTTTTCGGGTAAATCCGCGCTGGATTTTTCTTTCGCGATCAAATCCTTTTTATTTTCTTTCAATTTTTTGGGTTCTTCTTTTTTTCTTTTCGATTCCATTTCTGTTTCTTGTTTTTTGGAGGGCTCTACCACACTGAGTTTGCTTTCACTGCTCTCAGAAATAATCTGTGATACAGGAAGCGTCTCCGCGGGTTTAGGCGCAAGAGTAGATTTTTTTTCTGTCTTGAAAAAATTGGTGTAAACAAAAAGCCCCAGAAATAAAAAAATAAAAAATAAAAATGAAGAAGCCAGAACTTTTGGCCAGGAATTATTTTTTTGTTTTTGCGAAATAGGAGCATGGTTTTTCAGGGCAGTGCTGGGCTCGATTTTCTTTGCCGCCTTGGGAATAATTTTTTCAAGGTCTGCCTCTACCAAAGTATTGGTTCGCTCCAGGGCTATCGGATAGCTCAAGGTTTCATCCAAAAAACGTGTGGCTTCTCCATCCGCCTGGGTAGCGGCCTGTTGAAAATTGGCAGATTGCGCCAAGATCTGCTTTTGTGGAATTGTGTTTTGTTTTTTATTTTCGTGGCTACGCGACTCCAGGGCTTGAAAAACTTTTTCAGCAATGCTGTCCGAATCGATAAATAAACCGTGCCGGGTCCTATATTCGATCAGATCCTTCAAAAATTCTTGAGCCGTGGCATATCGTTTTTTGAGATCACTTTCCAGAGCCCTGCGAATGATGTGGCACAACTCTTTGTCATCCGGCCATTGCAAGGGAAAGCGGTCGACGTTAAAATTTTTCACCTGTTCCAAAACCTGAAGATCACTTCTTCCACTGAGCATGCGCTGACCGCTGAGTAATTCATAAAAAATAATTCCCAAGGCAAAGATGTCGGTGCGTTGATCGAGCAAGCTGCCTTGTGCTTGTTCAGGAGACATGTAGGCAAACTTTCCCTTCAGCACTCCGGTGGCGGTTTCGTAAGAACGTGAGGCGGCATGCGCGATTCCAAAGTCGGTAATTTTCAGGGTTCCTTCGATGGAAATTAAAATGTTCTGGGGGGAAATATCACGATGAACAATTTGTAAATTTTTTCCTTCTTCATCTTTCTGACGATGAATATAATCGATGCCTCTCAGTACTTCGATCGTGATATGGACAACTTCCGCCAGTGATAATTTTGTTTTATTTCTAGTCAGCCAATCGCGCAGGCGCTTTAAATCTACACCGTGCACGTACTCCATGGCGATGTAGTAATTGTCTTCTTCTTTTCCCAGCTCATACACCTGTACAATGCGCTCATGAGAAAGCTTCACCATGATTTTGGCTTCATCGATGAGCATCGAAATAAAATTATGGTTGGAAGACCAGTGAGGCAGAATACGCTTGATGACCACCGTTTTTTCAAAACCTTCAACGCCTAAAAGTTTGGCCTTAAAAATTTCCGCAGTCCCGCCCAAGGCAAGTTTGTCGGTGAGTTGGTAGCGACCGAGTTGGGTAGAATTCATAGCGATGAGCGTGCCTATCTCATTCAATCAAGGCTAGTCAAATTCTCTTCCGCTGCCGCAATGCGGCATAGCTTTTTGATATTTATTGCTTTTCTGTGTTGACAAAAAAACTTTAACACAATAACGGCAAAATGCCTTCCACAAACACATAAAACAGTGCATCGCCCTAGGGTATGCATGTTTACTGGTTCTGAAAGCCTGCTATTTCGAGAGCAGGGCTTTCACGTTTAAAATTCACCGGGGTTCAGGAAAGAAAAATTAAAGGGGGAGTTTATGAGCAAAAGCATGCGCTTTTTCGGCTTGTGGATTCTTGTTGTCTGCCTGTCGCTATTTCCAGTGATGGGCTTCGTGCACGCGCAAGAAACAAAGTCCAGCACTGCGTCAAAAAGTTTGTTTCAACTGAAGAAAATGAGTTTTGAAAGTTCTTCCACCATCAGCCAGCTCAAGCTAGAAGCCTCTGGCGGCCTGATGGAACTTGTGGAAGAGAAATTGATGAATCCCGGTCGACTCCTCCTCGATTTTCCGAAAGTTGAAAATACGGGGGCTGTGAATCTCAGTCAAATGAGCGATCAGAATATCATTCCCCGCGTGCGCCTCGCCATGAAGCCCGACCGTCTGCGCATTATTATCGATACCGTGGTGCAGAACTTTCCTGTGTATCAGATTAGTAAGACAGACACCGAACTGATTCTTCGCATCCAGAAAACTCCCGAACAAATTCAGGAGGCCCTCTCCAAATCGAAACTGTTTAGCGCCATCCAGAAAGGCGACCGGGAATCCCAACTCAAAATGGGCAGTGAAGACGAAGGAGGCCTTTTATTCGAAGGCTCGCAAAGCAATACCTCTTCTGCTTCGATGAACACTTCAAGCCCCTCCACGCCCTCCAACCTTCGCGAGTCCACAGCAGGCACTGTTTCAGCCGATGGCTCGAAACGCGTGGTGTTTATGCTGCAAGACAACAAACCTTATAAAATCTTTTTAGAAGAAAGCCAGACGCCGGTGCACATCGAACGCATACGCCCGGGCTATGAGGTGAAAGGCGTACAGGCGAGACTCAGGCAGCTAGGCTACAATGCCGGTCTGGTGGATGGCGATGTGGGGGCTCAAACGAAAGAAGCCTTGAAGCAATTTCAAAAAGACAAAGGGCTGCCTGTCACAGGAACCCCGAACAAGAAGACCCAGCGGGAGTTGAGAAAAGAGTTTGGCTATTAATTCTTATCCCCTCTCCTAATGTAGGAGAGGGCTAGGGTGAGGTATAACTATGAAAAAACAAATCCTAAAACACATCAGCTTCATCGTCCTCCTCAGCTTCTTCCACGTCCAAGTGCTCTGGGCAGACCCTTGGAGCCAACGAAAGAGTGTCCCTCAAAAAGACAATCAGGAAAAAACTGAAGAAATAAAATCAAAACCCGAAGAACAAAACATGGATTTAAAACCCAGCGATCTTTCAGGAATAAAGGCAAGCCCAACTCCTGAGCCCGCTGCAGCAAACCCAGTCCAAGAAGCCAAAACCAAAAAAGAAATTGCCTCTCTCAAATCGAAACTCCCCATCGCCGCGGTGCTCGATGTCTATTCCACCAGCCTCTCTGCCCTGGAGCTGCGTGAAATCTCAAACGCCTTTAGGCGCGAGGTGAAAAACAGCGGCAGGTTTCTGGTCTATAATCGCAGCGAAATGCGAAAGGCCCTCAGTAAAAATCTCGATCAGGAAATTGTAGCGGCCAAGCAAATTGACGAATTCGTCTCTCAGGCCAAAAAACTCTACGACGATTTTAAATTCGATTCGGCCTCTGCCATCATGAAAGAGGCGATGTCGGTCATCTCGGCCTTTGATGCCAGCCCCGCGGTCGCCCGAAAGATCAGTGAGGCCTATCTCACTCAAGGCCTGATTGCAGAGGCACAAAATAAAGACAAAGAAGCAGAGACTGCCTTTCTCAACGCGGCGGCCTTAGACCCCGATCGGCAACTGGACCCCACTCAATACTCCCCCGGCGTCATTGCAAAATTCTATCAAGCCAAAGAAGGTTACAAAAAGATTAAAAACGGTAGCCTGCGCATCGAAACTACCCCGACCGTAGCTCGCGTGTTTATCGGTGACAAAGACATGGGCAGTACCCCGACCACGCTGAAAGATCTTCCCCTCGGTGTTCAAAAAATCACCTTGCAGAAAGATGGTTTTGAAGACTGGGAAAAGAACGTGATGATCGTCGCCAACTCGGCGGACGATTACATCAACAAACTGGCCCTCAACCTCAATAAGACCGGCGAATCCGTAAGCCTCGATGCCCTCATTGGCGAGGTGATCAGCAAAAAAGATTACGCCTCTCAAATTTCAAAAATGGCCGATGTCGGCAAACTGCTGCTCTCCGATAAAATATTTGCCGCTCGCTTAGAGAAATCGGAGAAGAATTACGATTTATTTGTAGTGGCGGTCGACACCCAAAGCGGCCAGGAACTAGGCCGCGCCTATGCGGATATCGACGCAAACTTAAGCGACTACGACGTGAGCATCGCCCACGCCCTCCAGGATCTGCTGCAACAAAAGACTCCCGCTCAATGGACCGACCTGATTGCCGTCGAAGGCAAGGGCAGCCGCTATCTGGCGAGCTATAAGCATCAAAAACCCTTTTACAAAACCTGGCCCTTTTATCTGATTTTAGGAGCCGTGGTTGCCGGCGGTGGCGCCGGTGCCGCGATGGCCTTAAAAGGGGGCGGAGGAGGAGATGCCCCACCCGCTGCTGTACCCATGGGATCCGCCAGTGTGGGCGGGCTGCCGCATCCGTAGGGGAGGAACTTCCTCCCCCCTGGAGGGGGAGAAAATGCGAGAGCATTTTCGAGGAGAGGGGGGTATAAGGATTCCCCTCTCCCCTTGGGGGAGAGGGCCAGGGTGAGGGGAAAAATAAATGGGTGCACTTTTGTGGGCATTTCAAAATTACTCCGAAAGAAAAGTACAACTACAGAATTGAAATAATGAATTTTATGAGAACCGTGAGGGAGCGTTGAGTCAGTATTGGAAGCCAGTGAATGAACCCCTCACCCTACCCTCTCCCCCAAGTGGAGAGGGGAATAAATGAAGGAAACCACCATGAAAAATCTATTCACCAAAATCACACTCAGCCTCATCCTCTGCAGCAGCCTGCTGGCCTGCGGTTCTGGATCAGAAACACCAGACCTTGCCGACAGCTCTCAATCTCAAACGGCTCCCGCACAAACTCAAGCCCCCGCGCTCGCCACCCCTCAGCTGGGGTTATCCAGCTCGCTGAATGATATCCAAAGCAGCCTAAACCTGATTGGAAAATTCGAAGTCCTTCCCCCTCCGACCACTGATAATCCGAGCCCAGCAGCCCTTCGCAGCCAGGATCTTGAAATCAAATATGTTCCTGTGGATGCCAATAATCCCCAAGCGGGCACGACCTTACAGATTATTCCCGCGGAAGGCCTGCATCTGGATGCATTAGCCGTAGGCGACTTTATTTTTAAAATCACACTTTCACACCGCTCGCAAACCCAGGGTGATATTGTGATTGCCAGCATTGAAACTCCTGTAACGATTGTGAATGGGCAGGACGCCGCAGTGAGTTTTGCTTCTGCCACTTGGCGTTACGATTTTGATGACGACGCGGATGGCTATGCGAATGTGACCGAGTTGATGAATGGCGTGTGGGCCGTGCCTGCGCAGAGTGCCAGTCGAAATCCTGTTTCCGAATGGCAGCCTGCACCCACGGACCCTAAAGATCCTGCCTCGCATCCGGGTCATGTGATGGTGCTCAACGCAGGCATTATTGCTACTCTTTCTCCCGATTCTAACGGCAATGCACGAATTGTGGGGGATGCGCATTCCGTGCAATCGGGGGTGCTCATTCGCGTGGAACATCTGGATGCCTCGGGAAATGAGAAAGGGGTGTACACCTTTTACGCCCGTCTGGATGGCAGCTTTGATTACAGCGTGCCGAATAGCGTGCAAGGCGATCGTATCCGAATTTCTACCCTCAGCCTGCCCAGCCTGGCCGAGAATCCCCAGTTTACTTCGCTCAGTCCCGATTTGTCGGGGGATCTTGCCGAGGTAGACAAAGGCATTTCCTTCAAGCCGGTGGAGGTTAAATTCTGTACCAGTGTCAACCCCCGCAACGCTTATGCTGAGGTGGGTTATATCGAAATCAGCGGAACCGGTTTCGGCAGCAGTGTGCGGGATAACGAAGTGCTGTTTCCTCCTTTTATCGATTCTAAAGGCATTGCTTCTTCTGAAGTCCTCATCAAAACCCAAAGTTCTTCTCTTACCACCTTGCTGGTAAAAATTCCCAAGGAGGCCGTGAGTGGTTATCCGCAGCTGCACAACAAATATTCCGGGCCGGGCAAAGATTCTTTTGGTCAGTGTGGAGACAACCAGGGAATCGTGGTTTTACAAAAAAATCAGAATAACGATTTGTTGCCCGATCTCTTCCCCATCCTGGTCAAAGCGCCCTACGTGGCCTTGGCGGGGGAGGATTTTATTTTAAATTATGCGGTCGTGAATCAGGGCTCTGAAGATTACGATCAAGGGGTACCTCTGGAATATTATTTTACCGACGATCCTGCCCCGGTCACCTTAAGAAGAGATCTAGCGGCCTATCCCGACAGTGTTTTTTCGGATGTGCAGCCCCAGACAGCCTCGCTCAGCTCCAGTCTGCATCCCTTGAGCTCCGGGGCCTTTGCGGGCCTGCGTTCGGCCCATGTCAGTCTGTTGCGAAGTGATGGGACTACCCCGCAGGGGAAAGATCATTTTTTTAAAATTAATGTGGATCCTATCCACATTGTGATTGGAGGTTCTGCTTATGGCGTGTTGGACGAGCTGGATAACCACAATAATATCCTGGCCACTGAGAAACCCAGTTTTATTCACAATCTGCATCTGCAACTCTTTGGAACCAACAACGATCTCATCTCTCAAAATACCGCGAGCATTGGCTTGGATGCCACTGCCTTCCGTTTGGAGAATGCGGGGAGTACGAGCTATAGCAGCCTTCCTACCGGCACGGTCTACGAGTTTAATCTGCTGAAAGAAAACAGCCTCACCCTCAACCTGGGCAAAGTCAAAAATGCAGGGTCCTATCCGCTGGCAAAGACAGGCACAGGGCTAAGTGCCGTGTATAGCAATAGCGACAACGACGACCCCCTCAACATGAGAGGCACTTATTATCAAAGTCTGTTGCAGCTGGCGGGGCAAATGGATGAGGCCAATGGCAAGGTGGACCTGGACGAACCTGCAGCGCAGGCCCTGATTGATCAAGCGAGCCATTTAAATAATCAGGTGTATCCGGTTCGTATCCGTACCTTGTATTCGAGAGATTGCAACCTGCTCACGAATAACAGCGCCGACACTCAGGACATCGAACTGCGAGGGGCCGAGTTCTGCCAGAATCGTTTGGAAGCGGGGCAGGAAGTGGCCATTCCTCCTTTGGTATTTCCCATCAACAATTATCAAATCGTAGAAGGCCCCGCCTGCCTGTTCGTGCTGGCAGAAGCAATTAAAACGGATAGCCAGGCCACGGGCCGAGAAAGCTTTTGTACAGCAAGCGACAAAACTCCCCTGCTGAAAGATGGAGTTTACCAGACGCTGAATGATTTTAAAAATGCCGATAACGTGCTCAAGATTCCCCTCTATGCCAAGGCCGTCGATCTGGTGGTGGATGTGCTTAATTTTGCAGGTACCACAACTCCTACGACTCGAAGCTTTAATTTGGGGGATGCTATTTCTCTAGACTACGAGGTCCGCAACCAGGGCACTCTGGCCACCTCAGGCACTTCCACCTTAAAACTGAATTTAAAACGCGCCGACCATTCGGGCGCAGATCTTTATAGCTTAATCACACAACCCGCTCTAGTGCCCCCACTGGGAATTAGCGATGCAGATTCTCACCAAAGTGTTTCTGCCTTCCCTTTTAATTTCACGGCTGCAAGTATTGCCGCCTGGGATAATATCCCCACCGGGGATGTGGCCATCGAAGCGGAGATTGATCCGGTCAGTCACGAAAAACCGGTAGGAGATTATTACGAAGGCACGCATGAAAATAATAACATCACCTACCTCCCCATCCGCTTGGTGGCGCCGGATCTGAGAATTTATGGAATTGGGGGAGATACCCTGAGTGCTTGCAGCAGCGCTACTTGTGACAATCAAATACACCCAGTGAATGATTCGTTTACGATCGACGTGTATATTAAAAATGATGGGGACGGCCCCGTGAATCGGCCTTTTTATGTTCGGGTAGGTGATGGAACAGCCGATGCGTGCGTGTATTCCGATAATATTCTTGTGAGTTCGACCTCCGATTCGCTGACGATTAACCCCGGTCAAATTCTAAGAGTCCCTGTTGCAGTTCGCGTCCGAAATAATGTGGTTCGTTGTGCCAGCACCGATTCTAATAGCCATGCCCACCGGGCGCTGCAAATTTTTGTAGATACCAACTCTTCTCAGCCTTGGGGCAATATTGTTGAAAAGAATCACCTGAGCGTGCAAGACGCCGAAGCGAACAACACCCAAATTGGCTCTCAGCTCTCCAGCCTGAGTGGAACGATCACAGGCCCCACACTAGTGGGTACCGATTCGTTTAGAGAAATTCCTGCCGTAACGAGTGCCGGCCTACAGGTGAGCTATGAGGTGCCTTTTGTGGATTTATCCGTCGACCGCGTTTTGGCCCCTACCGTAAGCGGGCACCTTTTATCGGATACCGATTATCCGGTGAGTTATCATGTGACTAATCATGGGAACATCAGCTCGGGTCGAGTGAATATCCGTTATCAACTGGTTCCAACGGGAACTATTTTCACCGGATCAACGCCCCTCGATTTGCCTGGCAGTACCTCGATTGAATCTATAGTCGTAGGACAAGATCTGTCCCGCAGCACAGATACCCTCCACATTCCTTCTGGCTGCCCGGGTGCCTGCCTGAATCCTAATCAGGAATATCAACTCAAAGTGATTGCCAGTGTAGAGCGAGGCGATGACGATCCAACGCCTGCAAACAATAGTAGTAGCGCAGCATTTAAAGTACGTCATTATGATTTGGAAGTGGTGGAGGGAACGGTGAGTTTATATCCCGCAGCTTCCGAGACTGCCCTGACAAGCGGGGCGGAGATTTTGAAGAATCAAAGTTATGAAGTTCATTTTCAGGCCACAAAAAGTGGAACCGAGGAAGCTTTAAGCGTGCCTTATCAAATCGTTTTGACTCGAGCAGGTGCTGCGGATATTGCCTTGAGCGTATTGGATGGAAGTGGAATTCCCATTGCAAGCCCCAGCTTTGATTTTAGAACAAATGATCCAGTGTCTGAATCTGTAAGGGTAAAAATTCCAGCACTAAATGGAACAACAGCACTTGACGAATCTTTGCCTTATGCAATTAAAGTGGTGCTCAATTCAACTCGTGTGGAGGGGGAGGAATTGACTTCAACAAATAATCAAAGAACAAGCACAGAGCTGTTTAATGTGAAGCACATCGAGCTTCAGGCCGATGGTGGCCCTACTGTATGAAATTCTTTCAGAAACCACAGAAAGAGCCCTGACAGCTGCAGACCCCTTGGTGACGGGGAAACATTATCGATTAAAATACAGGCTCAAAAGCACTTCATCTGCCAATGTGCCGGTAGGGGTAGAAGCGGTGCTCTGGATAAAAAATACAGCCCTCATCCCAGCCACATCGAGACCCCTCACTACGATTATCGCATTAAGCACCCATGCGCTCGCTGGAAATCCAACGTCAACCTTGGTGACCAGCGATGAGCAAATTGATTTTCAATTGCCGATAGAAGTGATGGACAGCACTTATCAATTTGCAGTACAGGTGAATGACAATCAAGCTCTAACCGAGCTGGATAGCAGCGTGGCCAGCAATACTTCTGTATTTACGACGCTTACATTTGCGGTGACTCATGTGGATTTGAGTGGAGCGGTAACTTCGATTACCTATCCGCAATCTTGTGGAGCACCTGTGACGAGTGGTACAAGCACTACTTATACAACGCGATGTGCCTTTGGAGTAGCGGGGAGCAGCATCGCCGTAAACTTTACAGTGACAAATAACGGCACTGCAATAGCCGCAGCTAGTAAGGCGATTGTGGATGTATACAAGGGAACAGATTTACTCTATAGCTCTGCCCCCCAAGACATCGCGAGCATTGCAGCCGGTGCATCTACGATCGGTACAGCAGACATTCCTTTTGCGGCCACTGATTTTGGAAATGATTTTACGGCAAAGGTAAGGGTGGATACGGAGAATAGTCTTGTGGAGAGTAGTGAGACCAATAATACATCAGTATCTTATCCGACAATGCCCTTTAGTGTGCATGTGAGGCCGGAGGCAACGATAGAAACCATCGGTGATGGAAGACTTTCTTGCAGACCTGGAACAACGGGTTGTACGCCAACAGCAACTGTGACTTTGCAGGGCGATTGTCCGGTAAGTCCTGAAACTGGACAAACGGTGACGGGGAGTTGGTGTAGGATTGAGGGTGCAGCTTGTGGTTCCTCTTTTGTTTCTGGGACTAGTTTTCCTGTTAACTACCCTGTTTCTGTTGCTTCTGCTGACATTCGAAGCTACCGTTTTGAGTGCACTGCGAATGATTTGTACAATAAAGCAGAAACAATGATTAATTTTACAAGCCCTTAAAATAAGGAGATTTCTGGGATGAAAAGAATAATTCTTTTGTTAGTTTTTACAGCCTCGAATGCTTTTGCTGCACCAAACTATTTTACTCGTTATAGCGATACTGCTTTTGATCATGCTCCTCAAGGAGTTTTGGTTGGGAATTTCACAGGCTCAACAAGCTTGGATGCCTTTGTTGTATTTCCTACTCAAAATGTGATTTCTCAAATGAGTTTGGGGGCAAATGGAGCCTATACTTTAATTGCAGACCCAAACACCTCTACTATTGTTTCGCCCTATGACTTAATTGCAGGAGATTTTAATAAAGATAGCCATTTAGATATTTATTATTATTCAAATTTAACTGATGCAGATTTATTGACTTATCAGAATATCTCTAATGGCAAAGTGCATTTTAATTCTACTAATGTGAGTACTAGTCATAATAATGATATCTTTGATGCAGATGTTAATAATGATAGTAATTTGGATATTATTTCTATTGAAGATAATCTCCTTGTCTTTTTCCAAGGCAATGGTGCTGGTGCTTTTCCATCATTTAGAGACGAAGAAGGGACTGTAGTTACTCTAAATAAATTAACTGTCTCAAACTTTAATGCCGATGCCTATTCTGATGTAGCTGTGACTACTGCTACAAACAAAGTTTTTATCTATTCCGGTAGGGCTGGTGATTCAATTCCCCCCTATCCCAAAATCGCCATCCTAGATGTCGGCCACAACCCCCAAGGTATTCAGGCCGGCTTGTTAGATAACAATACTTCCCAAGATTTAATTGTAGCGAACCACGATGATGACACCCTGAGTATTCTCCTCAACGACGGTACTGGTACGGCCTTTACAGCAACAACACTCTCTGTCTGCAATGGCCCCTATAATTTAGTGATTGCCGATTTCAATGCCGACTCTAAAAATGATGTTGCAGTAATCTGCAACGCAGATGGGGCTGTAAACCAAGGTGTGCTGCAAGTTTACGCAGGTAACGGGGATGGCACTTTTGTCACCACTCCCATCTTCACACAAAACCTGGGTACTAACCCCTTCAAAATCGTCACCGACGACTTCAATCACGATGGCCACGCCGACCTCCTCATCTCCGTCACTGGTAGCAATAAAATTGTAACATTACTGGGCAACAAAGAACCCACACTCTCAAGCCCCTTGGTAGATTCCACAACAGGCGTCTTTCAAGTCACCTACACCGATGCCGATAACGAGCCACCAAGCTCAATCACGGTAACCGTCGATGGCACAGCGATAGACATGACTGCAGCCGATTCCACCGACACGACTTACACCGACGGCAAAATCTACCACGCCACCCACACCCTAGCCGAAGGCAGCCACAGCTACCGCTTTGCCGCCAGCGATGGCACTTACAATGCGGTCGGTAACCCAGCTTCAATCGTGACCACCGACCAAAGCGTAACAGTAGCCCCTGCCGCAGCAGCTTCTAGCAGTGGAGGGTGCTCGTTATCTCCCTCTCCTAAGGTAGGAGAGGGCAGGGTGAGGTATGAATATTGGATTGCGTCAATTTTAGTGTTGGGTGGGGCGAGAATTTTGAGGAAGGTGAAAGCTTAGATTCGTACCTCACCCTAACCCTCTCCTACCCTAGGAGAGGTCAGGGTGAGGTATGAAGACGGCTGACACACCCTGACTATCTCCTCCAATACGCCCTTCAAATTTTCATAAATTTCACTATTCCAAAATCTTAAAATTTGAATGTCTATATTGTTCAATACTGTGGTTCTGAATTGATCTTGTGCTCTTATTTCTGGATTATCATGGTGTCCGCCATCTAGTTCAATTCCCAATCGCAGTGAAGGTGCATAAAAATCTATTATGAAAAATTCGACACTGTATTGGCGTTTAAAGCGGATTCCATTCAATTGGCGATGCCGTAGGTGATGCCAAAGAATTGTCTCTGCTTTGGTTTGATCTTTTCGAAGAGTTCTTCTTTTTTCTTTTAAGAGAGAATGATTGTAGGGCGTGGTTAGAGGATTCATAGTGATAAAAAGCGGGTGATGCCCGAGTGATACCTCACCCCGGCCCTCTCCTGCCTCAGGAGAGGGTGAAAAATTTAGTTCCCCGTATGTCCCCTCTCCTAAAGTAGGAGAGGGTAGGGTGAGGTATCACTCTTCAAACACTTCCAACAAAACTAGTTCAGGAATTTTTTCGGTGAGGAGTTTTTGAAGGTATTCGTAACGAGACGTAACGTTTATAATTAATATTATTTTGCACTCCTTATGATTTGGATAATCCCAGTATTCATCATTATAGTTATGGTGAATTACAAAATTTTCCGCATTGTCATCTCCAGCAAATAAATAGTCTTGTTCCTCGGAAGAATGTTCATTAAATTTTATAGATAAAACTTTTTCTAAAATATTTTTAATATCATCTTGTTCATAATTTTTTATTCCAAATACTAATGATTTTTCCATAATATATTCTCCAAAAACTAAAACTTAATATATTTTCCTCGTTGGCTTAGCTGTGTTTCAGTTTCGTAAAACATTATTGAGATTTTTCTGTTTGATAATATTTTCAACTGTTCAGCACTCTCTAACAATTGTAATTGTTTTAAAATAGTTCTGTCTTTTGGCTTTATAATTCCGAGTGGCCCACTCCTAGTCCCTCCACCTCGTAAGGGCATGCCCATCTCTTCAACCCTTTTTACCAACTTCGGACTCACCACCGCCAAATCAAAATCACTTTTCTTCCCCACATCAAAAGGCAATCCAGAATCATGTTTAATGCCAGTCACCGCGCTGCCTCTAAGAATTCCAAGAGCATCAGGATCAGCAGATTGAGCTAATCCTTCTTTGAAAATATTTGCAAATTCTTTCAGTTCATTCTGAGAGGAAAAACCCGCGGGTAATTTTTTGTAAAGTGCAACGGGCGCATTCTCAGAATTTATTTTTGAAAGCAAAGTTTCTTTTTCAAACCCATTTGCTCCCTGAGCCATGAGCTCTGCTGCCTCGGGGATAATCTTCTTTTCAGTTTGAGCTAAAATATTCAACCCTGCTTCTTCAAGGCCTGCAGCCTTACTCAGCAGAGAAGTCTCTTTCTCAACCGCCACTACTCCTTTCATCTCTCCCGCACCAACAAATATCGATCCAACATCAAAACTTGTTTTACCCCAAGCCTTGGCCCTCACATTGGGATTGCTGCTTTCAAAAGGTTTCGTAAATTCGTTCCACTCGTGTTGAACCGCGTTGCCCAGTTTTTCTGTCCCTTTTGAAATTTCTTCTTTGGGTTGGTTCCAAAGCCTTTGCAGGTCTTTATAATCCTGCTTGGCTTCTCCTGATAAGCGGCCTCGGCTTTTTCTTGGGGGTGAGTAATAAAGTCCGCCGTCTTTCCTAAGGCATCCAAGCCTTGTGTGGCGGGGAGCAGTGA
>JADFYH010000026.1:0-834 GCA_015233135.1 Deltaproteobacteria bacterium | reverse complement strand
TTCCACAAAATAAAAGTTCATATTTTTCATCCACTTTTTTTTGGCATCTCCAATGCATTAGCTAGGCCCAGTATTTAAAATCATTTTTATAAAAAGGAAAAAAATATGAAAAAAATTATCTCTGCTCTAATTATTGTATCGCTGTTTATGTGTTCATCGGCCCAGGCATTTTTTTATGAAGCGAAATGTTTGGTCCCCGAAGGAAAGTTTAAGAAGTGTAATCTCGATTTTTCCAGAGAAGGCATGTTAGGAATTAGCTTCAATGATTTTAAATATGGTAGCCTCAATACATCGTTTAAAGGATCTGCGATTAAACATATCGCTATGGGAGAAAAAGCCGAGCGCCGTTGGGTTGCCAGTGGAATAAGCGTTGTAGCTTTTGGTCCTGTAGGAGCGTTATTACTTCTTTGGAAAAAGAAAAGTGCTTTGTTTAGTATTGAATATAAAGATGGAAAATCAGGAAAAGCAGTGCTGTTTGGGGTGAATAAAAAACTAGCCTTGAATTTGTCCACTCAACTTAAAACACTCAGTGGTAAAGAGCTAAATTACGAAATGAGAAATTAATGTATAAAAGAAAGGTCTCTTAATCTCCGTCACCATCAGCAATATTGGTTTTAGGTGCGGGGAGAATTTTGAGACGAAAAGTGGATTTGTAATAAAGGTGAACTCCCCTTAATCCCCTCATTTAAGAAAGGAACGATTATGAAGAAGATATCTATTTTTTTAGGAGTCTCTTTGATGATAGCAATGCTCTCTGGGGCGGCTCAGGCCAAAACGAAGTATGTGACTGACAAGGAAGCCAAGAAATTTTTGGATCAACAGTGGCAATAAGAA
>JADFYH010000025.1:38450-47799 GCA_015233135.1 Deltaproteobacteria bacterium | reverse complement strand
GTCTAGAGAGCCGCTTTCGCCACCGGTGTTCCTCCCAATATCTACGAATTTCACCTCTACACTGGGAATTCCGCCCTCCTCTCCCGTACTCGAGTTAAACAGTTTCGAACGCACTTCCTGGGTTAAGCCCAGGGCTTTCACATTCGACACATTCAACCACCTACACGCGCTTTACGCCCAGTAATTCCGAACAACGCTTGCACCCCTCGTATTACCGCGGCTGCTGGCACGAGGTTAGCCGGTGCTTCCTCTAAGGGTACCGTCAAATCCTAGGATTATTTACCCTAAAACAGTTCTTCCCCTTCGACAGGGGTTTACAACCCGAAGGCCTTCATCCCCCACGCGGCGTTGCTGCGTCAGGCTTTCGCCCATTGCGCAAGATTCCCCACTGCTGCCTCCCGTAGGAGTCTGGACCGTGTTTCAGTTCCAGTGTGGCTGATCATCCTCTCAGATCAGCTAACCATCGTAGCCTTGGTAGGCCATTACCCTACCAACTAGCTAATGGTACGCAGGCCCATCAATAAGCGATAGCTTACAAGTAGAGGCCATCTTTTACCTCATTCCGAAAACGGAACGTGGTCATATCCAGTATTAGCCCGTCTTTCGACAGGTTATCCCAGTCTTATAGGAAGGTTACCTACGCGTTACTCACCCGTTCGCCGCTGTACTCACCCTTGCGGGCTTTCTCGCTCGACTTGCATGTGTTAGGCACGCCGCCAGCGTTCGTTCTGAGCCAGAATCAAACTCTCCAGTTTAAATCTGCTATGCTACTCATTTAGCTTTTGAGGGCTTTAGTAAGTAGTTACTTTACTGTTTTAAAAAACAGAAAAAAAATTATCTGAGCTAATCAATTTCGACGTTCTATTTAGTTTTCAAAGATCTAAAGATTATACTTGAATTTACCAGCGGTCACTAATCTCCCTTGGGGAATCGGTTCCCCAAGAGCCCGCGCATATTAGCCAAAAGTTTCTTCAAGTCAATAAGAAAAATAAATTAATCTGTAGTTATTCTGATCTCGATTTCACAAAGACCCAAAAAAACCTTTCACAAGGAGATAATAAGGGCCTATCCCCCGGATAAAACTGCTTTCCTAAAAACTTTCAGCACCTCAAAATTCTTGTTCAATAGAATTCTAAAAACATAGAAGAGGATGAACAGCAAGTACACTTTTAGCATCCAGTTTCTGGAGGATGGACAAATAAACTGGATAAACCAGAGCACAAACAAAAACACGGCCTCATACCAGCACATCTTTAACTGCATCAAAACAAGTACACCTAGAAAAGATTGTACCAAAGTTAAGGCTAACTCCAACCTTTGATGATCATCAAACTGAAAGCCGGCTAGATGACCTGCTGAGCAGGAAAAAATTATCATCATCAGAGCAACCAGCAAGGTCCATTGATTGATGTTGGAACTCACCATATTCATTAAAGCCATTGGAGCCTTTCCTTCTCTTCGCGCCCAACCAAATGCCGTCAGCTTTTCGGGAAATTCAGAAAGAAAAGGTGAAATCCATTGAACAAACACAAATTGTGAAATTCCCAATAGAGAGGCTAGGGCAAGCAAACTTTGTAGGAAGGGTTCAACCGTAAACATCAGCATAAGTCCTCCTCCCAAAAACAAGACGACGATGGATAAATTTCTCAACAGAGGAGACAACGAGATAATTTTACGGGGGATATAAGGCATATCTACCGCTTCTTCAGCTTCTTCGGGAGGAAGTTTTTGGATCATCCATAGATAACCAAGATAAAGGAGAAGTAAGATCATCCCATCATAGAACTGCAAAGCGCCCTTTATATAGATGAAGGTGAAATAGAGAAGGGGCAATAAGAGCGAAACAATTTCAATCGAATACTCTTTGTCCAATATTATGGGATCAAAACGAACTTTTTGTTTTTTTTCGCGACATAAAAAAGCCCGAACAAAATAAATCATGGGCCATCCAAAGCCCACCAATAAACGCAAGCTACCCGTAAGATTGGCCAACATGAGGGGGGTATCTCGGTGCCAGGAAATCAAGGCCTCCACGGCAAACTCCGGCAAGGTCTGAAACCAGGCCAGAATTGCCAAAGCCAGCCCTTTTGATATGAAATATTGTGCGGCTTCAGCACCCCATCCAATGGCAAATGAAGAAAGTAATATAGAAGGAAAGGTCCACAAAGCTCCCCAAGCTTTTGCAGGAACCGCAATCAACGATGACGATTTCATAAAAATTTCCTGGTCTTTCTTGAGCTCAAGAGGCTCAAGCCCATTTGTTTACATCCACCTCAAACAGTCAATTTCATAATCTAAGTCAACACTGCCTGTTAGCAGTTGAATTTCTCTTATGTTGTGATTAAAACAAGGGGCTTTTCAAGCTATAACCTTTTTCCCTCTTCCGTCGAGAGGGTGATAAAGTAGAGCTCGACCCTTAAGGAGTGTCCCCATGCCTATTACCCGATTCGCCATCTTCCCCAAGCATCTCTTTGCCGCCATTCGCCGTGAAAAGGCGCAGATCCGTGTCTCGCAGCTCGTGGTGGAGTCTGCTGCGCTGGATGCCGCAGCCGTCTATGCGCGATTAGAGACGGGTCCCGAGGGATTGACCAGCGACGAGGCTGCGAAGCGCCTGGAACGGCACGGGCATAATGTTCTGGCCACTGAGGGCCGCATCGGTATTGCTAAGCTTCTCTGGCACGCAATTCTGAATCCGCTGGTAATTCTCCTAGCCGTGCTCGCCACAATTTCCTTTCTGACCGAAGATATGCGGGCGGGGATCATGATGTTGTTGATGATACTTCTAGGCGTCACTCTCAAGCTCGTCCAGGAGGCAAAGGCTGACAGCGCTGCCGCCAAGCTCAAAGCGATGATTTCGGTGACAGCGACGGTCATCCGCGACGGTAACCCACAGGAGATCGCCGTTTCGCAGCTCGTACCTGGGGACGTGGTCAAGCTCGCAGCGGGCGACATGATTCCCGGTGATGTGCGCATGATAATGGCCAAGGATCTGTTCGTAATCCAGGGCCCCCTCACAGGAGAGAGCTTTCCGGTTGAGAAGTTCGAGGTGGAGAAAAATGTCGCCACAATCACACCCATCGAATTGACCAGCATTGCCTTTCTGGGGACCAGCGTTGAGAGCGGCTCGGCGACGGCCGTTGTTGTTGCGACCGGCCACGATACTTATCTGGGCGGCATGGCTAAATCACTCTCAGGGCAATCCACACAGACGGCCTTTGACAAGGGTGTTTCCCGATTTACCTGGCTGATGCTGCGCTTCATTTTGGTGATGGTCCCCCTGGTATTCGTCATCAACGGTCTAACCAAGGGCCAATGGGGTGAGGCCTTCTTTTTTGCCTTGGCTGTGGCCGTAGGGTTGACGCCCGAGATGCTCCCGATGATCGTAACAGTCTGCCTCTCCAAGGGCGCACTAGCCATGAGCCGAAAGAAGGTGATCGTGAAGCGGATCAACGCCATCCAGAACCTGGGAGCGATGGACGTTTTGTGCACGGACAAGACTGGCACGCTAACGATGGACCATGTGATCCTGGAGAAACACTGCGACGTAGCATTGAAAGAGGATGATGAGGTGCTGGCTTTGGCGTACCTCAACAGCCACTTCCAGACGGGGCTGAAGAACGTTTTGGACCGGGCGGTGCTGGCTCACAGAGAAACGCACGCCCATGCCGACGTGCCCAGCTACACCAAGGTGGATGAGGTCCCTTTCGATTTTCAGAGACGCATCATGTCGGTCGTAGTCCGCACGCCAGAAGGCAAGGACCGGATCATCAGCAAAGGGGCTCCCGAGGCGGTTTTTTTACGATGTAAGGAATTTGAACTTAACGGCGAACTCTTTCCAATGGGGCATCTGCTCATCGATGAGCTCCGGCGCGAATACGAGGAGCTTAGCGCCGATGGTTTTCGTGTGCTGGCCATCGCCAGCAAGGAGAGTGCACCGCGGGGTATCGTTGCGGGTGACAGTACACCGTATTCGAAGGCCGACGAGTGTGACCTGATCTTGAACGGCTATGTCGCCTTTCTTGACCCGCCCAAGGATACCGCGACGGCTGCGATTGCGGCGCTGCACGGCCATGGTGTCAGCGTCAAAGTGGTTACGGGGGACAACGATCTGGTGGCCCGCAAGATCTGCAAAGAAGTGGGTCTGGCCACCGATTTTGTGCTGATGGGAGCAGAGGTCGAGAAAATGTCCGACGATCAACTTGCCGAGGCCTCCGAGAAGACGACGCTCTTTGCGCGTGTCTCCCCGGCGCACAAGCAGCGAATCATTCATGCCCTGCAATCCCGCAAGCATACCGTGGGATTTATGGGCGACGGAATCAACGATGCTCCTGCCCTGCGTGCTGCCGACGTGGGGATCAGCGTCGATACCGCAGTCGATATCGCCAAGGAATCGGCGGACATGATTCTACTTGAGAAGTCGCTTTTGGTTCTCGAAGAGGGGGTGATCGAAGGACGAAAAGTCTTTGCGAATATCCTCAAGTATATCCGCATGGGGGCATCCAGCAACTTCGGCAACATGTTCAGTGTATTGGGAGCAAGCATCTTCGTGCCCTTTCTGCCGATGGCCCCGATCCAGATTCTCGCCAATAATCTACTTTACGATATCTCCCAGACGGCGATTCCCACCGATGACGTCGATCCCGAGCAAGTGGCCAAACCGCGCCCATGGGACATGAAGGAGCTTACCCGCTTTATTGTTTTCATCGGCCCCTGCTCATCGGTCTTCGACTACAGCACCTATCTGATGATGCTCTATGTTTTCAAGTGCTGGGCCGTGTCTACGCCCGAGCTTGCGACCCACAGCGAGAGTCTGTTTCAGACAGGATGGTTTGTGGAAAGCCTGCTCACACAGACGCTCATCATCCACGTCATCCGGACCAACAGGATTCCGTTCCTGCAAAGCCGCCCCTCCTGGCCCTTGATGGTGATGAGCGTCTCGATCATGGCTGTAGGAGTTGCAATCCCGTTCTCACCCCTTGCCCCCTATCTGGGCTTCTCACCCTTGCCACCCCTGTATTGGCCGCTGATCGTCCTAACTCTCTTGTGCTACGTGATCTTGACGCAGGCGGCGAAGACCTGGCTGCTGAGGCGCAAATGGATTTGAGGGGGAGACATCACACCTCTTGAGCGGACTAATTTTTTAATTCCTTTTCCCATTTCAAAATCGGATTCTTCACCGCCCTCACCTCATCCAGTTTTTGATGTGAGGTCACATGAGGAGCCTCGTGCAAAATATCCGGATTGGATTTTGCCTCTTCGGCAATTTTAATCAGGGCGTCGCAAAATAAATCGAGGGTCTCCAGACTTTCGGTTTCGGTGGGTTCAATCATCAAGGCACCGGGAACAACTAAAGGAAAATAAACGGTGGGCGGATGATAACCGTAATCCATCAAGCGTTTGGCGATATCCATGGTTTTTATTCCAAACTCTTGCTGGCGTTTATCGGAAAACACACATTCATGCATGCAGGGCTGTTCGTAAGCCAAATGGTAATGATTTTTCAACCTGGCCTTCATGTAATTGGCATTGAGTACCGCCATATTTGATACGCCCTTTAGTCCCTCGGGTCCCATTTCACGGATGTAGGTATAAGCCCGAACCATCATTCCAAAATTTCCAAAAAAGGCGCGCACTTTTCCCACGCTGAGAGGGCAATGCTCATCCAGAAAATATTGATCTCCTTCACGACGAAGGATTGGCACTGGTAAATAGGGCTCTAAAATCTTTTTCACGGCTACCGGGCCACAGCCAGGGCCACCGCCCCCGTGAGGGGTAGTAAAAGTTTTGTGCAAATTAAAGTGCATGACATCCACGCCCAAATCTCCCGCACGGGCATTGCCAAGTAGGGCATTTTGGTTGGCACCATCACAGTAAACCAGCCCCCCTTTGTCGTGAACAATTTTGGCAATCTCGGCAATATTCTTTTCGAAGAGGCCCAAGGTATTGGGATTGGTGAGCATAAGCGCCGCGACTTCTTCGTCCATTACTTCCGCCACCGCCTCCGGTGTGAGCACGCCCTCTTTTCCAGATTTTATCTGGACGACTTTATAATTGCACAAAGCGGCAGAAGCCGGATTGGTCCCATGCGCTGTATCGGGAATAATAATTTTTTTACGCGGATTGCCTTTGTGCGTGTGATACGCACGAACCATGAGTAAACCCGTAAACTCACCATGGGCGCCTGCCGCAGGCTGAAGCGTCACGGCATCCATTCCACTCATAACCGCTAAATCTTTTTGAAGCTCGCACATCAACTGAAGTGCACCCTGTAGTGTTGAAGAATCTTGGGCAGGATGGACTTTTAAGAAGCCCGACATCCGTGCCGCTTCTTCATTCACCTTGGGATTATATTTCATCGTGCAAGAACCCAGGGGGTAAAAACCGGTATCGATAGAATAATTCCACTGAGACAAGCGTGTATAATGACGCACGACATCCAGCTCAGACAACTCGGGCAGCAGCGGAACATCTTCGCGCAAAAGCTCGGAAGCTAAATCCACTTTTTCTGTCACATCATTTTCAGGTAGCGAATAACCCATGCGACCGGGAGATGTTTTTTCGAAAAGAAGAACTTCGTTAAAGAGGAGCCCTTGTTTAGCGGGAAATTGTTGGGACATCATTAATTCACCTTCTTCAATACCTGAGCAAAACGTTCAATGTCTGCACGACTATTCATCTCCGTCACACAAAGCAGCAGAGCCTCACCCAGTTCTGGATAATCTTTTTTCAGGGACACTCCCGCAAAAATTTCCTGCTGCAGGCAATGCTTTAATACCTGCTCTACAGGTTTTGAGAGCTTGATCACAAATTCATTAAAGGCAGGGCCATTCAAAACAAGCTCTACACCAGAAACATTGGACAAGGTTCTTTTGGCAAATTGGAGCCTAGACACATTCATTTCCGCCAATTTTTTCAGCCCGACAGGCCCCAGGAGAGCCAGATAAATGGAAGCTCCCAGCGCGCATAAAGATTGATTCGTGCAGATATTCGAAGTCGCTTTTTCACGGCGGATGTGTTGCTCACGAGTACTGAGGGTGAGCACAAAACCGCGCTTCCCCTGGGCATCTAAAGTTTGACCGACAATGCGGCCGGGCATTTGACGAACATCGGACTGCTTGCAAGCAAAGAGCCCCACATAAGGCCCACCATTATTTAGAAAATTTCCGAACGATTGGCCTTCTGCCACAGCGATATCCGCAGCGCATGAACCGGGTGACTTCAGCAAAGCCAGAGACAAGGCTTCCTGGGTGGCCGTTACAAAAAGAGAATCGTTGGCGTGGATGATTTTTGCCAGCCCTGCTAAGTCTTCGATCACCCCAAAATAATTGGGATAACCTGCGCAAAAAACAGCGACCTCAGGAGTTAATTTCTTCTGAAGGTCCGCCAGATCAATTCTTCCATCGGCTGAAAAATTTACTTCTTCAATGGGCGTACCCATGTTGTGCAGCACGGTTTGCACTACTTTCCGATATTCGGGATGCAGATTTCGTGCGAGTAAAACCTTTTGTTTTTTAGACTTCAGGCGCAGTGCCATCAGCACGGCTTCGGCCAGCGAGGTGGATCCATCATAGGTAGAGGCATTGGCAATGTCCATCCCCAACAAGGAAGCCACCATGGTTTGAAACTCAAAGATGGCTTGAAGCGTACCCTGGGAAAGCTCGGGCTGATAAGGGGTGTAGCCCGTTAAAAATTCCCCCCGCCCCATTAAAGAGGAAACGGCAACTGGAATATAATGATGATAGGCGCCAGCTCCCAAAAAAGAGGTGGCATGATCTACTGTTTTATTTTTTTTGGAGAGGGCTTTTAAATGCGCCAGCAACTCTTGCTCGGACAAGGCGGCGGGGATACCCAGCTTGCCTTGAAAGCGAAGTTTCTGGGGAATGCTTTGAAAAAAAAGATCGGAGGGATTTTCCACTCCGATCGTTTCACACATTTTTTGAATTTCAATTTCAGTTTGGGGTAAGTATCGCAAAGAACTACTCCGATTCTTCTTTAAGAAAGGCCTCATATTCTTCGGCAGAAAGTAAATCGTCCAACTCACTCTTGTCATCCATTTCAATACGAATCATCCAGCCCTCGCCGTAAGAATCTTCATTGACGATTTCGGGGGAATCCAGAAGCGGGTCATTCACTTCAATCACCCTTCCTGAAACAGGCAGATACAAATCACTCACACTCTTTGTGGATTCTACCACACCAAAGGTATCTCCCTTTTCCACATCTTCTCCTTCTTCGGGTAATTCTACAAATACAATATCCCCCAGTTGATCCTGGGCATAATCGGTAATTCCAAGGGTGGCGACATTCCCTTTTACACGAACCCACTCGTGCTCTTTGGTATATTTAAGGTCTTCTGGACAATGCATAGGCTCTCCAAGAATAATTATTTTCGATAAAAAGGCGTACCGACGACTTCTGCTTTCTTCTTTTTTCCACGAATGTCAATGCTGAAGATCGTTCCAATTGATGAAAAATTCGGGTCGGCATAGGCACAGCCAATTTTTTTGTCAAGAGAGGGAGAATAAGTTCCACTGCTTACCCAACCTATTTTTTCTTCCTGATTAAAAACGCTGTAATCCGCACGCGCAATGGCTTCTTCCTGCATGATAAAACCCACTCGTTTTTTGGAAATGCCTTTTTCTTTTTGTTCAATTAATTTGTCGCGCCCTAAAAAATTTCCTTTCTGAAGTTTGGTGACCCAGCCCAAACCTGCTTCCAGTGGAGTAATCTCGTCATTCAATTCGTGACCATACAAAGGATAAGCCATCTCCAAACGCAGCGTATCGCGACAACCCAAACCACAAGGCATTAATCCCGAGTTTTTTCCTTCTTCCAAAAGGGCAGACCAGATTTTTGAAGTTTGATCCGCGGGCGTATAAATTTCAAACCCATCTTCGCCCGTATAACCCGTTCGCGCCAAAGTGACTGGCACCCCAAACAGATTTGCTTTCGTAAAATAAAAAGCCTTCACTTCTATTGCATCCAGACTGCAATGTTTTTTGTTGATGAGAGTTTTTGCAAGCGGCCCTTGAATCGCAATCTGCCCAAAGGCCTCGCTTTGATTTTCTACGCTCACTTTAAATTTGGATTGATGAGACTTTATCCACTCAAAATCTTTTTCAATGTTGGAGGCATTCACACAAATAAAAAATTCATTCTCACCCAAACGATTGACGATGAGGTCATCTACCACACCGCCTTTTTCATTCATGAGCAAATTGTATTGGCATTGCCCTATTTTTTGCGCTGCCACATCGTTACTGGTGAGGTACTGGAGAAATTCCAAGGCCTGAGCCCCCACCACAACCAACTCACCCATGTGTGACACATCAAACATCCCCATTTTGTT
>JADFYH010000025.1:0-38411 GCA_015233135.1 Deltaproteobacteria bacterium | reverse complement strand
TCCATCCACCAAATTCTACGAGCTTTGCACCCAGTTGTTTGTGAATTTCATATAAAGGAGTATGTTTCATTATTTTCCCCCCGCGTGATGATTCTTGCCCTAACCTGCCCATCCTAAATAATAGGGAGGTGGTATTAAAAAATATAAATGGAGGGGGTGCCTATATAAACAGGAAACTACTTTGACCAGAAAAAAATAGAGGACCTTTTTTGAAGCCCTACTCTTACCCGAGACAATTGCAAAAGACTGCTAAATTCGTCTGCGGACGAATTTAGATTAGCTCCCACAATTTCACTTCCGAAAAGCCAAGTAACTACTCCTCTGCCCGCGTTTCACCAGCATGCGTACAATATCCCCATTCTTAATTTTTGAAACCGTCTGATTATAATCCTCCAGACTATTAATAGGATTGCTATTGATTTCCAAAATCACGTCCCCCCCTTGTAAACCCACCCATTGTGCAGCTGAATCTTGGCCTACACGGGCCACCAGCACCCCTTTTTTAGATCTCAAACCCAATTCTTCCAGTTCATCTATTTTGGGTTCTCGAACCTGCAAACCCAGTGTCCCTGAGGCTTTTTCGGATTGAGCCATTTGTTTTTCTGCAGGTTCAAGCTCCGTAATTTCTACCATAAAATTTTTCTTTTGCCCTTTACGGATAATTTCCACAGGAACTTTTGATCCCACAGAAGCTTGAGAAACCTGAATGGGTAAATCGTGGGCCCCCTCAATGGTTTTTCCGTTGAAGGAGACAATCACATCTCCCACCTCAATACCTACTTTTTCTGCGGGCCCCCCAGGGTTCACACCCACCACCAACGCGCCCTTATCGTTGGATAGACCAAATGACTTCACCAAATTTTCATCCATCTCCTGAATTCCAACGCCTAAAAATCCCCGACTCACCTTGCCTTTTTTTTCGAGTTGCGGGGCCAGATTTTTGGCTACATTGATGGGAATGGCAAAACCAATTCCTTGGCCGCTGGCAATAATAGCGGTATTAATTCCTATCACCTCCCCATTCAAATTAAAAAGAGGGCCACCTGAATTGCCTGGATTAA
Organism: Deltaproteobacteria bacterium; assembly: GCA_015233135.1. Lineage (NCBI taxonomy): Bacteria > Pseudomonadati > Myxococcota > Myxococcia > Deltaproteobacteria bacterium. The sequence continues at coordinate 37,350 of JADFYH010000025.1, read as the reverse complement.
TCGAGGCATCTGTTTGAATGAAATTGTCATAAGGACCAGCCCCAATGACACGGCCTTTGGCAGAAACAATCCCCGCGGTCACTGTTTGTCCCAAACCAAAAGGGTTTCCCACCGCCACCACCCACTCCCCAACTTCCAGCGGATCGGAGTTTCCAAGCGGAACAAAAGGAAAGTGAGAAGCGCCCTGCATTTTAATCACGGCAATGTCTGTTTTAGGATCCGTTCCTAAAATTTTCGCCTGAAATTTTCTACCATCATCCAACTTTACCTGAATTTCATCGGCATCCTGAACTACGTGATTGTTGGTCAGAATGGTTCCTTCTGCATCAATGATGAAACCGCTCCCCAAACTACTTTGGCTCTGTTCTTGAGGGGCACCAAAGAATTTGTTAAAAAAATCATCAAAGGCAGGATTCCGATAATTTCTGGGAATGCGTTGGCGAACAATATGCGTGCTAGAGATATTGACTACCGCGGGTTTTATGCGTTTCACCATCTCTGTAAAAGAGGGAAAATTATTTGAAGAGTTTTTTTGGGAAAAAGAATTTGGAGCAGGAGTCGCATTAAGCGCTTTTTGGTCTTCCGCCTTCGTTTTTTTTGTAAAATCAAAACTGCAAGCAAACAAAAGCGCAAGTAAAGCCGAAAAAAAGGCTGTGACAATTAAAGTACTTTTTGAATATTGTTTTCTCATGTTTTTTTCTCTCCTATGTATCGAAGTCTCAAGTCGGTGAGGATCACCTGCAAAAGCTGATCTTCTTCTTGAGTTAAATTTCCTTTAGTTTTTTCTTGGATCATTCCCATTAGATCAAGACTATGCTTGGCCTGAGGGAGATCTTTTTCAACTTTCCCCGTAAAAGGGTTTGGGGAAAGCCCCAGACACATCTGCACCGAACTGGCCAGAGAAAGAACAAAGTTTGCAAAATTGACAGGAGGAAAAGCAGAGGACCCTTTGGAAGAAGGAATCTCTTCCTGAGTACTACCCCATTGATTTCTAGCTTCTGTTTGGATATCAGAGGGGTCGAAACGCTCGGTGCCATCAGGGTTAAAGCTTCGATGGTCATTTACTTTTATAGAATCTTTTTCATTTTGGTTCATATTTTTGCCCCCAACGCGGTTTTTTTTTTTTGGTTTTGAAATTAATGATGCCTTTTGGCGTTGTCAACCTTAAGGCTTGAACATTTCTTTACATTAAATATAGGATGCGAATTCCATGAAAAAACTTTTCACATTATTTTCCATTTTTTATCTCCTTTTTTCCTTTCCCGCCTGCGGCAAAAAACGGCCCTTTGGGTTTACCGGAAAAGAAAACGAAGAGCAGGCCTTCAATAAATGCGTAAGGCTTTCTTCTAAAAAACAGTTTCAAGAAGCGGTGGATTGCCTAGAGATCTTCAAAAGCCGCTATCCCGACTCCAAATATTCCGGTGAGGCGGAACTGAGAATTGCCGACACCTATTTTGCCAAAAAGGAGTATCTCCTTTCCGCCGAGACCTACTTATTGTTTGCAAAACTACATCCCACCAGCGAAAAACTGGATTATACCTTCTACCGCGCCGGCCTCTGTTACTGGCATGCGGCCCCAAAATCCGTGGATAGAAATCAGGAAAACCTGCCGGAGGCCGTAGACAATTTTAGAACGGTGGTCTCTCAGTATTCCACCTCCCCTTACGCCAAAATGGCAAAGGTAAAATACGACGAGGCCCGCCGAAGAATCGCCAATCGGCACTATTATATCGGTAAACTTTACTATAGGTGGGGGGAATATCTGGCAGCCATTCCCCGCTTTAAAGAAATCATCGATCATTATTCTCATTTGGGATTGGATGAAGAAGCGCTTTACTTTATGGCCATCTCTTACAACAATCTAGGCAAAATAGAAGAAGCGAAAGTAGTGGCAGAGCTAATGAAGGAAGAATTTCCAGACTCGAAAAGAACTAAAAAAATAACGAATAGGTTGAAGAAATCCTAAGGAGAGGAATTATGGATAATAGTACGGAACTTTTCAAAGAAGGGGTCCAGGCATTTGAGAAAAAGGACTACGTGCGAGCTGAAAAATGCTTTGTGGCTCTCCTGAAAAAAAATAAAAATTATGCAGACGTTTATAACCGTATGGGAGTCATTTACCATTCCCGGGGAGAATTCACTCCGGCCATTGAAGCCTTTGAAAAGGCCATCAAGATCAATCCCAATTACACCGAAGCCTTGCTGAATTTGACCGTACTCTACAACGATTTGGGCCAATACAAGAAGGCCTCTGCCCTTTATAAAAGGGTGTTTCCAGCCACTTCCAAGCGCAAAAAAGAGAAGATGGATCCCTTTATCAAAAATAAGATTGCCAATAAACATGCAGAGCTGGGCGATATCTACGCGGGCATCGGATTACATCCCGAATCTATTGTACAATACGAAACAGCCTTGAAGTTAAGGCCCCAGTTTTTGGACATCAAACTCAAGTGGGCACTCAGCTTGCGTGAGGAACGGAAGCATACCCAGGCCATCCAGATTTTAAGCCAAATTCTAAAATCCAACCCCCGCTTTCATCAGGCGCGTGTCCAATTGGGCGTCACCTACTTCGCACAAGGCGAAAAGAAAAAGGCAATTGATGCCTGGAAGGCTGTACTCAAGGCGCATCCCAACGATGAATCGGCAAAGATGTATTTGAAATTGGCGGATGAACCGCAATCGACCAAAGCAAAAACAAAGTAGTTTTTGTATAATCCCCTCTCCCTCCACGGGAGGGGGCTAGGGAGAGGGTGTCCCCTTGATTCAAGTCACTTCCGTTCACAAAACGCTAGGCTCCAAGCCCGTCTTAAAGGATCTTTCGTTCACCATCAATCCCCATGAAATTGTGGGCTTCCTGGGGCCCAACGGTGCCGGCAAAACCACCACCATGCGCATTTTAACGGGGTTTTATCTGCCGGATTCTGGAAAAGTGGAAATTGAAGGTTACAATCTGGAAGGACAAACTCTCGAAGTAAAAAAAAACATCGGTTACCTTCCCGAAAACAATCCCCTTTGGGAAGATCTTGAAGTCGCTGAATCCTTGGAACTTCTGGGGAACTTGCATCAATTGAGTCCTGCAAGAATTACTTCTCAAAAGAAAAATCTCATTGAGCGTTGTGCACTCGGCAATGTGCTGGGCAAAAAAGTACAGGAACTCTCCAAAGGCTATAGACAACGCCTGGGGCTGGCCCTGGCACTGATCCACGATCCCAAGGTCCTTATTCTGGATGAACCCAGTACGGGCTTGGATCCTCATCAGATCATTGAAATTCGCTCTCTCATCAAGGAGCTGGGAAAAGAAAAAACCGTTCTACTTTCCAGTCATATTCTTCCCGAGGTACAAGCCCTCTGCTCTCGGGTGTTAGTACTGCATCAGGGCAGCATCGTCGCCTCGGGAAGCCCGGAAGAGCTTGCTCATAAGGCACAGGGCGTTCTGAAACTAAAACTCAAAATTGAAGGAAATAAGGCAGACATTGAGCACAGTTTATTGCAAAAATTTCCTGTAAAAGAATTGAAACATCTCTCTTCCGAAGAAAACTGGCATCGCTATGAAATGAGTGTGAGCCCCTTTGAAAACTTGGGGGAAAATATATTTAATCTCGTTTTGGAAAAAGGCTGGAAACTTTCAGAACTGGGCTTTGAAGAAAATTCTCTGGAGGACATTTTTCTGAGTTTAACCGCTTCCCCTCTCCCCTTAAATCACCTATGAATCCCATACTCACCCTCACCCAAAAAGAACTCAAAAGCAGCTTTCGCTCGGCCGCAGCCTATGTCTTTCTCGCTTCTTTTCTCATCCTCACGCACTGGGTATTTTTTAGAACTTTTTTTATCAATGGCCAAGCCAGCTTGAGAAGCTACTTTCAGTTTGCCCCTTGGGCCCTGCTCTTTTTTATTGCGGCCATTTCGATGGGAAAATGGTCGGACGAAAAGCGCCAAGGCACTCACGAAATTTTACTCACGCTTCCCCTCTCAGAAAACAGCTTGATCCTGGCCAAATTTTTATCCGGGGCCTTGTTTCTACTCTTAAGTCTGATACTCAGCCTTCCCCTGCTTTTCACTTGTTCTTTTTTAGGAAAGCTCGACTGGGGGCAAAGTCTGGCGATGTATTTGGGGCTCTATCTGCTTTCGCTTTCGTTTTTGTCCTGGGGCCTGCTCTGCTCTGCCCTTTCAAAAAATTCCATGGTCTCTTTCATTTTGTGCGCAATGGCAGCTTTCTTTTTTTACATCCTGGGAGACCCGTTCATCTTAAGTTCGGCGCCTCCAATGCTGATTTCCACACTCAGCAGTATCAGTCTGCAGACCCATTACGCCAATCTGGCCCGCGGAGTGCTGAGCCTGAAAAGTTTGATTTATTTTCTGAGTTTTATTTTTAGCGCCTTGCTCTTGAATCGTTTTGTGGTGGGAAATCTGAAAAAAAAATCTTCTCTGGTCCTCACTGTTTTGATCCTGGCCATTGTCGTGACCTTCAATCTCATTGCCTCCAAAAGCAGTCTTCGCTTCGATTTCACCCAAGAGAAGCGCTATAGCTTGTCGAGCTCCACCGAAAAAATTTTAAAAAATTTAAACGACAAGGTCGTCCTCAAACTCTATCTCTCCAAAGAACTCCCGCCAGCCCTCACCCAGGTGCGGGAAGACATTTGGAACACCTTGTCGGAATATCAAAATCTCTCCGGACATAAAATTTCCATCCAGGAAATGGATCCGGCTACAGATCCTGAAGAAGAAAAAAAGATCAATCAACTGGGCATCCCGCCCGTCCAACTCTCTGTGATTGAGAAAGACACACGAGCCTTAAAGAAAATTTATTTAGGCCTGGGAATTTTCTACGAAGATAAAAAAGAAATGTTTCCGGTACTCAGCGAAGCCAGCAATCTGGAATATCAGCTGAGCTCTGCTCTTCTGAAACTGACCAGCAAAAAATTGAAAAAAATTGGAATTGTGGTCGATGATAAAGATCTATTTGCCAAACAATACGCCATCCTCAAAGAAAGTCTGGAAAAAACTTATGAACTTCAACTTTTAATTTCAAACCAGGATTGGGATCTCAAAAATTTTAGTTCTCTTCTTTTACTCTCACCCCAAGGCTTGAATGAGAAAAATATCTCTTCGCTCGAAGAATATTATCATCAAGGCGGACACCTGATCGCCTTGGTGAATCGAGTCGAGGTGAATACTGAGCTCGAGACCAGAAAAACTCCGAGCAATTTATTCGAGCTGCTTTCAAAACTGGGGATTCAGATCAACGAAGATCTGGTCTTGGATGCAAGCAATGCCCCCGCAGCATTCGCTTCTGGCAACATGCAATATCAAATCGCCTATCCCTTTTGGGTAAAAGTCACTCCCGAGAACTTGGACAAAAAAAATCCCATCACCGCTAACCTGCAGTCGCTGGTATTGCCCTGGACTTCTTCCCTTCAAGGGGGCTCTCAAGTCTTGGCGAAATCTTCGCTAGAAAGCAGCCTTCAAAAATCGCCCTTTATTCTTCAGCCTCAAGCCGTTGCCCAAATCCCCTTACAGGCCCAAAACAACAATACCCTGATCGCCTTGCTACAAAAGGAAAATGCCTCGCTGCTCGTGGTGGGCTCCAGCCGTTTTATGGAAGACGATTTTTTAAGGATGTTCGAAGACAATTTGAACTTCTTTCTCAATGCCGTGGATTGGATGAGCCTGGGAGAGGATCTGATTCATATTCGCGCCAAAACCTTGGTAGACAGGCCTCTCAAGCTGCTGTCAGAAAATGAAAAAAATTGGATTAAGGTTTTGAATACCTATGGAATGGCTTTCGTCGTGATTGTTTTGGGATTGTTTTATAATTATCGAAGGAATAAATCGCTGCAAAACTTATCTCAGCAAATTTGAGATCCACCGTTTAAAACAATGCCAAAAAATCGCTCTATTATTATTCTTTGCCTTTTACTGATTAGCTTAATCTTGTATTATTTTATCCCCCATCCACATTCTAAAAAATCCGATTCAAACCAAAATTCATTTTTCTCTTTTCCTTTTGCTTCCAGCACAGAAATCGAAATTATAAAAGGCCCCGAACAGATTATTCTCCAACAACAAAATGCGGAATGGAGACTAATGGGTAAAGGGAAAAACTACCCAGCGGATGAAGAAAAAGTCAGATCCTTTTTAGAAGAATTAAAAAATATAAAAATAGAGGCTGTTATTTCTGAAAATCCAGAAAAATATAAACTCTTTCGCGTCGACGAAAGTGGAATCAAACTTCAGCTGAAAAGTTCCACTCAAAAACTCAATTTTCTTTTTGGAAAGCGTAGCGCTGACTTTAGCTCTCAATATGCAAGAATTCTTCAAGAGAAAACCCCAAGGGTATACGCTCTCAAACATCGTTTGGACGAACACCTCCTCTCACCTTTTAATTTTTGGAGAAAAAAACAAATTTTTACTCCGGATTTAAGCGCCATCGATTTCGTCGACACTCAGCAGCTGCCTTCGCTAGACACGGGATTAAATCCTCCCAAAGCCAAAATTTTAGTACCAATTCCCAACCAAGAAAAACCTGCAGAATTGCGACTTGGAAATAAAACCAAAAATGATCTTTATTATTTACAACTCTTCGGATTAAAAGACTGGGAAGGAGAAGTTGTACTCATTAGTGAAGACAGTGCCGAAAAACTAAAAAGCAAAATATGAAAACCCTAGCCCTCATCGCCCACGATGGAAAAAAAGCCGAAATGGTGGCCTTCGTCAAAGACAATATTCAGCTGATTCGGAAATTTAAGCTGATTGCCACAGGCACCACCGGCAAACACATACAACAATCCGGCTTGAAGGTCACAAGAGTCAAAAGTGGCCCTCAGGGAGGCGATGCGCAAATTGCGGCCAAGATTGTTGAGGGAAAAGTAGACGGAGTCATTTTCTTGCGAGACCCTTTGGGCCTGCATCCCCATGAACCGGATATCTTCATGCTGCTTCGCTTGGCAGATGTCCACAACATCCCTCTGGCCACCAACCTGGCCTCGGCGTCTATCTTAATCCGAGGTTTGTAAAAAAAAAGAATACAGTAAAAAACACGAACAAGAAACAAGAAGATGATTATTCCGACAGGCTCCTAGGGGAACACCTTATACTTCGTCTCCCTTAAAACCAACTCCAGCAACAACAAAACCAGCGCACCAATCAAAAAACCCAAATAGAGTTCCTGATACTCTTGATAATGCTTCACTTTGGCCTCGCTTTTTTCCATCTGATCGATCGTGCTGTAAATTTCTTTTAATCCCTCCACATTGCTCGCATGAAAATATTTTCCACCGGTGGTGTTGGCAATTTTTTCCAGGGTTTCTTCGTCGATGTCCACTTGAACCATCATGCGTCGCATACCGAACATTGTTTTTTGAGGATAGGGAACCAGGCCTTTTGTCCCAATCCCTATCGTATAAACTTTGATGCCAAACGTGGCAGCAAGTTCGGCCCCTTTTTCGGGCGTGATTTTTCCGGCATTACTTTTTCCATCCGTCAGCAAAATAATAATCTTGGATTTGGATTTCAGATCTTTGAGTCGTTTCACCGACAAGGCCAGGGCATCCCCAATCGCCGTGGCATCGCCGGCTGCACCCACTTCCACCTCATCCAAAAAGGAGAGTAGCACGTCATAATCGAGTGTCAGCGGACATTGAGTGTAGGCCATTTCCCCAAACACCACCATGCCAATGCGATCGCTGATTCTCTGTTTGATAAAATCCACCACCACCCCTTTGACGGCCGTGAGCCGGTCTACTTCTTCATCCTGAATTTTGAAATCCAGGGCCTGCATACTCCCGGAGGTATCCAGGGTAAGCATGATATCCACCCCTTCGCTGCTGATTTCCGTTTTTACGTTGGCGAGTTGGGGTCGCGCCAAGGCAGTGATGATCAAGACAAGAGCAAGCATGCGAATGAACCAGGGAATCCAGATAAATGGGGCAGAAGAAGCTGAAGCATCATGGGGAAGTAAATCGTTGGAAGAAAATAAAACAAAAGAGTGCCTTCTCTTTTTTTCGAAATAAAAAAGTAGGGGCAAGAGGAGCAAGAGTAAAAAAAATAGAGGATGTTGAAAACGTAGCATAGATTATTTTTCGTCACTGTTCAGGTAGCTCTTCCAATTGCTGCGGAACTCGCAACTATTGGAAGTGAGGAAAACAAAAATTGCGTCACCCCCGAGAAATCGGGGGCCCATTTGTATTTTTTCTCAAGGATTGCTCGGCAGTCCTCGCAATTTCCAGAGCTACCTGAACAGTGACTATTTCTCAATAAACTCCTTGAGAACCTTTTTTAATTTTTCCAAACTTTCTGAAGTCGGGTTGGACTTGGCAAACTTCACCAAATCCATTTCGCGCAACAAGAAAAGTAAATTGAATTTTTGCTCTTCAGAGAAAGATTCAGATTGCTTAATCTTCGGAGTTAATTCCTCGGTCGTGGCATCTACGGCCTCAATGGCATATTCTTCCTGTAAAAAAGTCCTCAAGATTTCGCTCATGCCAAAATAATATTTTCGATACTGATGGCGTTCGAGTAAACCCGAGGTATTTAATTCTTCTATTTTTCTCAGGGCCTTTTCTCGCGGACTTTCTGTCTGCGTCACTTTAAGGGGAGGAGGATTTTCGATATTTTTTTTACGCCTGAGAAAATAAAAGACCAGGAGGGCAATCAGAATAAGCATCGCCAAAAACACGAAAAGCAGGGGCCATACATTGGGTGGAATGAGGGGCTTGATATCCAGAATGTCGGTCATTTGGTCGACGGTCATAATCGTTTTTCGCGCTTCCTAAACAGTTCGAGTAATGGAGTGGCATAGTCCTTTCCACTTTCCAAAAAACAGGCATCCACTTTTTGGGAGCGAAACAATTCTTTTAGCGCCAACTGCCTTTTTATTTTTTGCTGGAATAAATATTCTTGAAATCGTTGCCCTCGACTATCCAACCAGCAGCTTTCATCCGTTTCCAAATCTTTAAATTGCATCCAACCCAAAGGAGGAATTTTTTCTTCCAGGGCATCACTCATCGCCAAAGCAATCAAATCGTGCTTTCGGGAGGCAATGCCCAAGGCTTGCTCATAATTTTGCGCCAGAAAATCAGCCAAAAAATCAGAAAGCAAAAAACAAACGGAGCGCCGGCTCACCACCTTGGCGGCAAACTCCAAAGCGCCTTTCAAGTTTGTCTTCTTACCTTTGGCCTCGAAACTCAAAATTTCTTTGATCACCTGCCAAACATGCCCTGAGCCTTTTTTGGGGGGAATGTATTTTTCAACTTCTTCGGTGAAAATCATCAGACCAATTTTATCGTTGCTGCGCAAAGCCGCGTAAGCCAGCAGGGCCGCAATCTCCGCGCACACTTCCCTCTTCTGCTTTCCACCCGAGCCAAAACTTTGCGAGGCCGAGGCATCCACCATAAAAAATACCGACAGCTCGCGCTCCTCGCGAAACACCTTCACAAAGGGCTTTTCCATGCGGGCCGTGACATTCCAGTCGATACTGCGAATATCATCCCCAATCTGATACTCACGCACTTCTTCAAACTCCATCCCCCTGCCCCGAAAAGCGCTTTCGTATTCGCCCGCAAACACCTCATTGGCGAGGTATTTACTCTGAATATCAATCAGTCGAATTTTTTGAAGGACTTCTTTTGAGAGCACTATGCCTACCTCACCCTGCCCTCTCCTACGCTAGGAGAGGGGATATTATGGGACTTCCACATGATCAAAAATTTTCTGCAAGATCTGATCGCTACTCAAATTTTCTGCCTCGGCCTCATAGGTTCTCATCACTCGATGACGCAACACATCGAAGCCCATCGTCTTTACATCCTGCGGCGTCACATAAGCCCTACCTTGTAAAAAGGCATAGGCCTTGGCCGCCTGAAAAAGATTGATGGAAGCACGAGGCGAGGCGCCAAATTGGATGTAGCGTTCAATTCCAATCTTGAGTTCGGCGGGATTGCGCGTCGCAAAAACAATTTTCACAATGTATTCTTTTACCTTTGGATCTACATAGATAAGATCGACCACTTCGCGCACTGCCCGAAGGGATTGAGCACTGAATTTCGCACTCAGTTGCGGCTGATTTTGCCCCGCCACCCTGTCAATAATGGCGGCTTCTTCGGCCGGCGTCGGATAAGTAATGTTCAATTTCAGCATGAAACGATCGACCTGAGCTTCGGGCAAGGGATAAGTACCTTCCTGCTCGATGGGATTTTGGGTTGCCAACACCACGAAAGGCCGTTCCAACTCAAAGGTACTCTCCCCAATAGTCACCTGTTTCTCCTGCATAGCTTCTAGTAAGGCCGATTGCACCTTGGCTGGCGCCCGGTTGATTTCATCGGCCAAAATAATATTGGCAAAGATAGGACCTTTTTTCACCCCAAATTCTTGAGTCTTAGGATTGTAGATTTGAGTGCCGATGAGATCGGCCGGCAACAGATCGGGAGTAAATTGAATGCGCTTGAAATGCACATTCATCACGGTGGCCAAGGCCTTGACGGCCGTCGTTTTAGCCAGTCCGGGCACCCCTTCCACCAGAATATGTCCTTCGAGCATGAGCCCCATCACCAGACGTTCAATGAGGTAACGCTGACCAATAATGACCTTGTTTACTTCGTCCAAGACACTGGTCATGATGGGTTGGAGTTTGTTTACCTTTTCGGTAATTTCGGGGATGGTAAATTGCATGTAAAAAATCCTTTCTCTTTCATTCTGCAATTCCCCTCCCCCTTGAGGCATAGGTATCTACACATCTTTTGATATTTCCCCCTCTTAAGCTAAGAGGGGGTTGGGGGAGTTATGGAAAACCTTGCAAAATTCAGGGCTTCTCTAATTTGCAAAATCTTTCATAACCCCTCCTAACCTCCCCTTAGCTTAAGGGGAGGGATCAGCAAGAGTAACAAAATTAGTATCTTGCTGACTTGTGTAGATACCTATGCCTCAAGGGAGAGAGGACTTATACAATAAATTTAAACCTTATTCCCAAAACCTCTTCTTCTTTTTCTTCGAGGCTTTCTCTTCTCTAGACGCTTCTTCAGGCGCTTCTTCTTGCCCCAATTCTCTGGCCAATTCTTCAAACAATTCTTTTTGCCGCGCACTCAACTTTTTGGGGGTGCGCAACTGCACTTGCAAAATCTGATTGCCTCGATGCCCTCCACGCAGTTCGGGAAAACCTTTGCCCTGAAGGACTATCGTCTCACCGGCGTTAATACCTTTGGGAACTTCCACCTCCATTTCACCCTCGACGGTCTTCACCTTCAGGCTAGCGCCCAGAGCGGCCTGGGGAAAGGACAAGGGAAGATCCACCCAAATATCCAAACCATCTCTTTCAAAAGTTTCATCTTCTTCAATACGAACCACCACATACAAATCCCCCGCAGGGGCACCTTCTGTCCCAGCAGAGCCCTCTCCTTTTAAAACCAGACGATTGCCTTGATCAATCCCTGCAGGAATTTTTATTTTCAGCTTCTTTTCTTTTTCTACCAAACCCTGGCCCTGGCAGGAACGACACAACACTTTGATAAGCTGTCCCTGGCCTCGACAAACCGGGCAAGTACTGGAAACGGTAAAAAAGCCCTGGGAATGAAACACCTGTCCGCTGCCTTGGCAATTTTGACAATGAGTAGGTTTGGAGGAGGCTGGATATCCTTTGCCCCCGCAGTCCTCACACAAGGTGGGTTTTCGAATTTGAATTTCCTGTTCCGTGCCATGATAGGCCTCTTTAAAACTCACCGTCACTTGAACGCTCAGATCCTGGCCACGCCTTCCCCGCTTGCGCCCGCCTCCGCGACGTCCTCCGCCCATGCCAAAAAAATCTTCAAACACGTCTCCAAACGATTCAAAAATATCTTCCACATTGCCAAAGCCATGATGAAATCCCCCTCCATCCAGACCTTGGTGACCATAGCGATCATAAATCTGTTTTTTCTGATCGTCGGAAAGCACTTCGTAGGCCTCCGAGGCAAACTTGAAATTTTCTTCGGCCTTTTTATCCCCTGGATTACGATCGGGATGAAATTTCATGGCCGCTTGACGATAGGCCTTTTTGATCTCTTCGGAGGAGGCCGTCCGGCTCACACTCAGAAATTCGTAATAATCTGTTTTTTTCATTGGATCTCGCTTGAGTAAGTGTTTTTTCAGAGCAGCCCTTTAATCAAATCCTCGCACTAGAAACAATCTAAAAAAAAGAACTGCCCCACCTTGACTTTAAAAAGCCGGAACTTATCTCTACAAAAGAACTAGGGCTTGATTCATGGAAATCAAGTCCTTACCCCAATTTTTTTATTGAAAGGAAATTTATTTATGGCGAAGTCAAAAATTATCGGCATCGATCTGGGAACCACCAACTCTTGCGTAGCCATTATGGACGGCAGCGAGATCAAGATCATCCCCAACCAGGAAGGGGCCCGCACCACACCTTCTGTAGTTGCTTTCACAAAAGATGGGGAAATCCTGGTAGGTCAGGTGGCCAAGCGCCAAGCGGTCACCAATCCTGAAAATACCATTTTTTCAGTCAAACGTTTTATGGGCCGCAAGCAAGATGAAGTAGATCACGAAATCCATTTGGTGCCTTATAAAGTGAGCAAGGGCTCTAATGGTGATGCAATGATTGAGGTGCAAGGCAAAAAATTCTCTCCTCCCGAAATTTCTGCAAAAGTTCTGATGAAGTTGAAACAATCGGCCGAAGATTATTTGGGAGAAAAGATCACTGAGGCCGTCATCACGGTGCCTGCCTATTTTAACGATTCTCAACGTCAGGCCACCAAAGATGCAGGCAAAATTGCCGGTCTGGATGTGAAACGTATTATCAACGAACCTACCGCGGCCGCCTTGGCTTATGGTTTCGATAAAAAGAAGGACGAACTCATTGCCGTTTACGACTTTGGGGGCGGTACCTTTGATATCTCTATTTTGGAAGTGGGTGAAAATGTGGTGGAAGTCGTATCGACCAATGGCGACACGCATCTGGGTGGAGACGACCTCGATCAAAAAATCATCGATTTCCTCATTGCCGAATTCAAAAAAGACCAGGGCATTGATGTCAGCAAAGACCGTATGGTCTTGCAGCGTCTGAAAGAGGCAGGAGAAAAAGCGAAAATCGAGCTTTCGAGCGCGATGGAAACCGAAGTGAATCTCCCCTTCCTCACCGCCGATGCCTCTGGCCCCAAGCACATGAACGTGAAGATGAGCCGTGCAAAGCTGGAATCTCTGGTGGATGACCTGATCACGCGCTCTTTCGTGCCCGTTAAAAAGGCCCTGGCGGATGCAAACAAAAAACCTTCGGACATCAAAGAAGTGGTCTTGGTGGGTGGACAAACCCGCATGCCTAAAATCAGGGAGGAAGTGAAAAAGTTTTTTGGCAAAGAACCGCACATGGGGGTGAATCCCGATGAAGTGGTCGCCGCCGGAGCCGCCGTACAAGGGGGCGTGCTGACAGGCGATGTCAAAGACATGTTGCTCTTGGATGTCACTCCCCTCTCATTGGGAATTGAAACCCTGGGAGGCGTGCTCACGAAAATTATTGATCGAAACACGACCATTCCCACTCGTAAATCTCAGGTGTTTTCCACTGCGGCAGACAGTCAGCCCAGTGTTGAAGTTCACGTCTTGCAGGGCGAGCGCGAAATGGCCAAAGACAATCGCACCCTGGGGCGCTTTATTTTGGATGGACTGCCTCCAGCCCCTCGCGGCGTTCCTCAGGTAGAAGTCACTTTTGATATTGATGCCAACGGTATCGTGAGCGTTTCTGCCAAAGACAAGGCCACAGGCAAAGAACAGAAAATCACCATCACTGCTTCCAGTGGTTTGTCGAAAGAAGAAGTCGATCGAATGGTACGTGAAGCCAAAGACAATGAGGCCGATGATAAAAAGAAACGCGAAGAAGTAGAGGCTAAAAACCAGGCCGAATCACTGGTGCACGCCACCGAAAAAACCTTGAAAGAAAATAGCGATAAAATTTCTGCAGACGACAAAAAAGCCATTGAAGATGCGGTCGCTGAATTGAAAAAAGCCATTGAAGACAACAACGCTGAGGCCATGAAATCGGGCGTTGAAAAAGTAACCCAGGCCTCCCACAAAATGGCAGAAGCCATGTACAAGGCCAGTGCCGCTGAAGCCGAAAAAGCAGGAGCTGCAGGAGGGGCAAACCCTTCGGATGCTGGTGCAAATACAGAAGCCAAGAAAGATGAAAATGTGGTGGATGCAGAGTTTACGGAGTCAAAAGAGTAGGTTTATGCATATCGAACAGCATTTTACCGGCTCAAAAATCATACGGGATTTAGTATTAGGTGTTTCGGATGGACTCACCGTGCCTTTTGCCTTGGCAGCGGGCTTGGCCGGGGCAGAGCTCAATCATTGGACTATTATTATTGCTGCCCTGGCTGAAATTGCCGCCGGCTCCATCGCCATGGGGCTGGGTGGGTATTTGGCTACTAAAAGTGAAGCGGACACTTACAGCACAGAGCTGGAGCGTGAATACCGGGAAACCGAAGAACTGCCTCATCATGAAGAAGAGGAAGTGAGAGAAGTGTTTTCGAATTATGGTTTGAATGGAGAAACCTTGGAATCTGCTGTGCACGCGATTATTTCCAATAAAGAAGCCTGGGTAAAATTTATGATGAGAGAAGAGCTGGGCTTGGAATATGTAGACCCCAAGCGGGCCTTGCCCTCAGGCTTAACCATAGGTGGGGCCTACATCGCAGGAGGAATTTTCCCCTTGCTCCCCTATTTTTCAAATCAAATTTCAACACACCAAGCGCTTTTAATTTCAATGATTATCACTTTAATGGCTCTCGGCTTGTTTGGATGGGTAAAGGCAAAGTTCACAGGAGTAAACAAAATTCGTTCTGCATTTCAGACGGTAATTGTGGGAGGAATAGCGTCTGGTGTGGCTTTCGGGGTGGCAAAGTTGATTACAAATCTCGCCCCTCATCCCTACTGATTGAATCAAAGATCACCCTCTCAAGGGAGGAGGGGACTTCCAATGAATCTCAACCAGATTAGTGAATTACGCCTAATGTCTGAAATGTCGCATGCCTGTAAACAGCATGGTTAACTGATGCTCGTTGGCGGCACGAATTACTTCTTCATCTTTAATGGAGCCCCCCGGCTGTATAATAGCTTTCACACCTGCTTTTGCGGCTTCGTCCACATTGTCTCGAAAAGGAAAAAAGGCGTCCGAGGCCATCGCCGTTCCTGCCACTCCCTGAAAAGATTTTAATACTCCGATTCGCACAGAATCAATGCGGCTCATCTGTCCTGCTCCAATGCCCACCGTACGATCGTTGGTTGCAAAGATGATGGCATTCGACTTCACGTGTTTTGCTACTTTCCAGGCCAAATCGAGAGCAGAAAGTTCAGCGGGCGTGGGAGAACGTTCTGTAACCACGCGACAATTGTCCAGGTTGATTTGACCTAAATCTCTCTCTTGCACCAAAAGCCCCCCCGCAATTTTACGGATATCAAGACGATCCGCATTCCACTGCGACACCGAGGGAGTTTTTAAGATACGTAGATTTTTTTTTGAGGCACGCAGCAAATCCAAGGCACGCGAGTCATAATCCGGAGCGATGATACATTCGTAAAATATTTTTACAATTTCTTCCGCAAGTTCCAGATCGACCACACGATTGACGGCAACGATTCCACCAAACGCCGAGCTAGGATCACAGGCAAAGGCCTTTTGATAGGCCTCTTTCAAACTGTTTCCTATGGCCGCTCCACAGGGGTTGTTATGCTTCACGATCACACAAGCTGGCACTTGAAATTCCTTAACCGTTTCCAAAGCTGCTTCTAAATCGAGCAGGTTATTAAACGACAATTCTTTCCCGTGCAGCACCGTCGATTGGGCCACGCAAGGCTCTTTGCTTTTTCCTGTCTGATAAAAGGCTGCTTTTTGATGGGGGTTTTCACCATAGCGCAAGTTGAGTGTCTTCTTGGCCTGGATATTAAACACATTGGGAAAAGTTTCTAGCGATGGGGTTTGCTGTTCTGCAGGAGAAGTAATACGCGTGAGGTAATTACTGATCGCATCGTCATAGGCCGCGGTGTGGGAAAAGGCTTTCTTGGACAATTGAAAACGGAAATCCAGAGACAATCTGCCCTCTTTGATTTCCAAAAGTTCTATCACCTCACTGTAGTCTGCAGGATCCACCACCACCGCAACCGACTCGAAATTCTTTGCTGCCGCGCGTATCAGGGTTGGGCCACCAATATCGACATTCTCAATGGCATTTTGCAAAGTACAATTTTCTTGGGCAATACTCCTCTCAAAAGGATACAAATTCACCACCACCAAATCGATGGGAGGGATTCCCTGTTTTTCCATTTCTTGCACATGTTTTGCGACGTTTCGCCGGCCTAAAATACCTCCGTGTATTTTTGGATTCAAGGTTTTGACCCGACCTTCCAGAATTTCAGGATAGCCCGTATAGTCGGAAACTTTGACGACGGGAATCCCTTCTTTTTTGAGGAGTTCAGCGGTATTGCCCGTGGAGAGGATCTCCACCCCATGGTTTATCAGAGCCGAAGCGAGTTGCAAAATTTTATCTTTTTTAGAGACACTAATTAAGGCACGTTTGATTTTAATATCGGACATTTTGAATTCTCCTGAATCTCAACGTTTTAATGAAAAAGCTCCCAACAACGATTTAATATCATCATCCAAAAATCTTACTCCTGCCCCCACAAACCAATCGGCCTCTTTGTGTTTGGAAATAAAATCGTCTGCTCCCCCAAGCAAATAGATATTTTTTGTCACATTCACCGAGGCGGAGGCTTTGAGATGAGGCCTATCAAAACTGCCTCCATTAAATCCAAAAGCGGAAAGTTGAACTCCAAAAGGCCCTTTGTCGTAATCCAGCCCAACACCTCCGGACGATTCGATAATTCCTGCACGAAGAGTAAAATCGTAAAAACGCTTGGCCAATTCTGCTGAAATTCGAAAACTGTTATGGCTCACACTTTGCTGGTCCGCAACCACCGTATTACTGACCCCTCCACTAGTGACTGTAGTGGTGGTAGTACTAAGATTGGGCCGTGGATTTGAATCGCTTACAAACTCCAGCAGGAAAGCCTTATCAGGCCGAGGTCTCAAGGCCAAGCTCACATAATTTTTATAGCTGTTGGAATGCCCCAAATATTCCAGGTGATAGCCAAGTTCGGTTTGCATTTTTGTGACAGGACTTACCAAATCATTCACGCTATCGAGGGCCTCATTTACTTTTTCAACCGTGCTCGAATCATTAATTAATTTTCCAAGACTCCCTTTTCCGCTATCTATCTTTCGCGTGATGCTCTCAATTTTTGCGATGGCACTATTTACCTCCCCCGCATTTTGATTCACCATCCCTTTGAGTCCGCCGGTTAAATCTTTCAGGTTAGCCACCACAACATCCAGGTTTTGACGATTGTTCCCTGAAAAAGCGGCAAGATCTGCGGTGAGATGCTCCATGTTTTTCATGATTTTTGCGAGGGCAGAATCATCACTCGACACGTAACCTTTAATGGAGCTAGAAACCTCTTTAAGATTGATCGCCACCTCATTTAAGTTTTTGGCAAGATCATTAAAATCAACGCCTGGAGAGGCATTAACAATGGTTTGACCTTCCTGAATCGTCTCATGAGAAAAGCCTGGAACCAATTCCAGATAAACATCGCTCAACACTCCTCTTCGACGAATTTCTACCGTGACATCCTGGGGAAGTTGCACCTCTTTATTAATTCTCAAAGTCAATCGGGCGTGATGAGCTTCAGTCAGTTCAATTTTTTCAACAATACCGACCTGAATCCCCGCTACCAATACAGGCGTTTTATGGTCGACGCCTTCTGCAGATTTCATGTCAATATACAGCGGATAATGTCCAGCGCCTGAAAACTTTAAATCACTCACTCGCAAGCTTAAAAAAACAATGAGAGCTAAACAGACTAGCGCAAACAAACCCACTTTAAGCGCACTGGCTTTATTCACAAAGGATCCTCATTTTTTGCCTCATTCAACTTTTTTTTGGGTTGAATGAATTGTTGAACAAAAACATTTTTACTTTTTTGAAATTCTTCAGGATTTCCACACGCCACGATTTGCCCTTCATGCAGCATGGCCACTTGATGTGCAATTCGAAAAGTAGATTCGATGTCGTGACTAATAATGATTGAAGTCACATGCAACTTTTTTTGTGTTTGATAAATGAGTTCATTCACAGAATCCGTCATGAGAGGATCCAAACCTGTAGTAGGTTCGTCATACAAAATAATTTTTGGCGACAAAGCCAAGGCTCGCGCCAAGCCTACTCGCTTGCGCATTCCCCCCGAAAGCTCCGAAGGCATTTTTTTTTCTACCTCCTTCAGGCCTACCAGGTTCAACTTTTCTCTTACCAGTTCCTTGATTTCTTTTTCAGACTTTTTGCTGTGCTCTCTCAAAGGAAAAGCCACATTTTCTTCCACATTCAGCGAATCAAATAAGGCTGCATGCTGAAAAAGCATTCCGAATTTTTTACGAACCGACAACAACTGTTCCTCATTCAATAGACTCAAGTCTTCCCCATCCACCAGCACTTTGCCGGAGTCCGCCTTGATGAGACCGATCATGTGTTTCAATAAAACTGTTTTCCCCTCCCCGGAGCGTCCTAAAATGACAGTAATGGAGCCTTCGGGAACCTTGAGGTTTACGCCTCGAAGGACTTTTTGGGAGCCGAAATTTTTGTGGACATCGATTAGTTCTATCATATGGTCTTTAACCTCACGACTGCACAAATTTCTGTTAAATAATCAGAAGTCAAATCTTTTCGCCAGCCACCCTAGATGAAGGCGTATTTAGACTTAAAAAAATATTTAAAGAATTAGCTGGCAGAAACCCGACAAAAAGTTAAAATCTACCCACCGATGAATACTTTTATGACACCTGTCAAAAAACAGGGCAAATCCAATTCGGACCTTTTCGAAATTGTGGAGAGAGCCAAATACTTTTGGGAGTCCACCTTTGATGCCATCGTGAATCCGGTAATGGTTATTGATAAGCAGTACAAAATAGAACGGGCCAATGTGGCCCTGGCTAAATCGGCAGGGCAAGGCGTTCAAAAACTCATTGGAAATAAATGCTACAATAGCTTTGCAGGGCGTAATTCTCCCTGCCCTTCCTGTCCCCTAGAAGAAACACGCAAAACGAAGGCCTCTGCCATTTCACAACTCAGGAAATTTAAGGACGGCCGTGAATATCAGGCCGTGAGTTTTCCCTTAAAGGGAAACAAAAAAGATTTGGATCTTTTTATTTTACAATATCGGGACATTCGGGAAGAAAAACAGCTGCAAGCGAAATTGTTACAAAGTGAAAAAATGGCCGCCATTGGCTTGCTTGCAGGAGGCGTCGCGCACGAGATCAACAATCCGCTGGGAGGCATCCTTGCCTTCTGCCAATTGGCACTTCAGCAAAGCAAGGCCGGGACTCAGATTTTTGAGGATCTGAAGGAAATTGAATCTTCTGCACTCCGTTGTAAAAAAATCGTGGAGAACCTGCTCGCTTTCTCTCGTCAATCTTCAGACGAATACAAGCGTGAAAGGTCCCTCCAAAGGGTGTTTGAAAAAGTGCTTCCCCTCATCTCTTTGCAATGCAAAGAGCATGGTATCACCTTAAAAACCGATTTCGCAAAAAAACTTCCCCCCGTCTCATTACTCGAAAACCAACTCGAACAGGTATTTCTCAATCTGGTCAGCAACGCCTGTCACGCCTCCCCACGAGGCTCTGCAATCACCATAAAAGCCAAGCCCTTCAACGACAACACACTGCTTATTCAAGTCATCGACCAGGGTAGCGGCATTAAAAAAGAATTTTTAAATAGAATCTTTGACCCGTTCTTTACCACAAAAAAGGTGGGGCTAGGAACCGGACTGGGGCTTTCCATCAGCTATAGCATCATTCAGGATCATGGCGGAAAAATTGAAGTGGAAAGTAAAGAAAATGAAGGCAGCACCTTTAGCCTTTATTTGCCTCTGCACACACCTTAATACGAGGGAGCTTTTATGCAACCGAGTATCTTGATTGCGGATGATGAAGCGGCAATTGTAAAGGCCCTGAATCGTTTTTTAAGTGAAAAAGGATTCCAGGTTTGCACGGCCCACAACTATGAAACGGCGGTCTTGCAGCTCTCCAAGCAGCGCTTTGATCTGGCCTTGATCGATTTGAAGCTGGGGGATGCAAACGGCATCGACCTCTTAAAGAAAATTAAAAAAGAGCAAGTCGACACCCTCTGCTTTTTAATTACAGGATACGGAACCATCGAAAGCGCGGTGGAAGCCCTCAAAGAAGGCGCCTATCATTATCTGACCAAACCCTTTCTCCTAGAAGACGTCTTGCATCTCTTGAATCAGGCCCTGGAAACCCACCATATCAAAGAAGAAAATCGAATTTTGAAGCAACAGGTAAAATTGCGTTTTGGGATTAAAAATCTGGTGGGGGTCTCCGATAAAATGCAGGAGGTTTATTCGCTCATCGAAAAAGTAGCCGACACCGATTCCAATATTTTAATTTTGGGAGAATCGGGCACTGGAAAAGAACTGGTGGCCCGTGCAATTCACTATCAAAGCAGGCGAGCGGGACACCCCATGGTGGCTGTCAATTGCGGGGCCATTCCCGAAGACCTGTTGGAATCAGAACTATTTGGCCATATCAAGGGGGCCTTCACCGGCGCGGTGGCCAGTCGTTCGGGACGATTTGAAATGGCTCAAAATGGCAGTGTTTTTTTGGATGAAATTGGAGACATGTCGCTGAAGCTGCAGGTAAAGTTGCTGCGTGTCATTCAGGAAAGAAAATTCGAACCGGTCGGCTCTACGCGTACGGTGGAAGTGGATGTACGCATCATCGCAGCTACCAACAAAAACCTGGAGCAGGCCGTTCAAGACCACAGTTTTCGGGAAGACCTGTATTACCGACTCAACGTCATCCCCATTTATTTACCGCCTCTCCGCGAAAGAAAAAGCGATGTTCCCCTACTGGCAAAATATTTTTTCGATCGCTTTGCCCAGGAAAATCAGCGGAAGAAATTCACGCTCTCTCCAGAAGCATTGGATGCCTTGACTCAGTATTCCTGGAAGGGAAATGTGCGAGAATTGGAAAATGTCATTGAGCGTCTCGTGATCTTAAAAAAAGAAGGGGTGATCGAAAAAGAAGATTTACCAGAAAAAATTACTCAACACAAAACACCCAGCTCCTTCGAAACCGTCATCCCCAAAGAGGGAATTGATTTAAAAAAAGTGGTGGGGGAATTCGAAAATTCGATAATTACCAAAGCCCTAGCGCACTCAGCAGGAAATAAAAACAAGGCCGCAAAACTTTTAAAACTCAACCGAACCACCCTGCTGGAAAAAATTCGAAAGATAAATAATTAACGTTTAAAAATCAATTATGACAATCCCTCTCACACTTGTTGCACGCGAAAAAGAATTCATCAACAGCCGCTCTCCCCTCATGAAAAGGCTATTTAAGACCCTGCCCGAAGTGGCCTCTGCCCAGGCAGCCGTACTGATTTTGGGCGAATCGGGGAGTGGCAAAGAAGTCTTGGCTCAACTGATCCATCAAAATTCAAAGCATAAAGACAAACCTTTCGTCGTCATTAACTGCAGTGCCATCCCTGAAAACTTGATGGAATCTGAATTGTTTGGACACCTCAAAGGGGCTTTCACAGGAGCCTTTCAGGAAAAAAAAGGACTCTTTGAACAAGCCCAGGGGGGCACCGTTTTTCTGGACGAAATTGGAGAAGTTCCTCTGAGCATTCAGGTCAAACTTCTGCGGGTTTTACAGGAAAAAGAAATTCAAAAAGTGGGTTCCATCAATTCGACCAAGGTGGATATTCGCGTGATTGCTGCAACTCATCGGGATTTGCAGGAGATGATTGCCCAGAAAAAATTTCGTGAAGATCTTTTCTATCGATTAAATGTCATCACCCTGCAACTCCCTCCCCTGCGAAACAGAAGTGAAGACATTGAACAGTTGATTGAATATTTTCTGAAAAAGTTTTCTGAAAAAACACGAAAAAAGATTCTGTCTGTTCATGCAGAAGCACTGCAGGCCCTCAAAAACTATAACTGGCCTGGAAATATCCGCGAGCTCGAGAATATTATCGAGCGCAGCGTAGTGCTTTGCGAAACCAAGGAGATCTTGCTGAAAGATTTACCTTACAAGATTAGTGGGCATAAACTGAATTTCACCCAACCCCATTTCAAAAGCGAATGGGTTTCCTACCCCTACAAAGAGGCCAAACAGTTCGCCTTAGATCAGTTCAACGAACATTATCTTTATCATTTGCTTCAGAAAACGGAAAACAATATAAGCCTGGCAAGCTCGCTGGCGGGCCTGGATAGAAGTAATTTTAAAAAGATATTAAAAAAATATTTAAGAAGTTAATACTTATGACCAATCTCTATCTCATCCTCCTGGCAGGAGGCTCAGGCACCCGTCTCTGGCCTCTTTCACGAAAAAACTCCCCCAAACAATTTTTAAAAGTAGGATCTGAACACTCTTTGGTACGCGAAACTGCAATAAGATGTCAGCCCCTGATTGATTTTAAAAACACCTTTGTGGTGTGTACCCAAGATCAGTCTGCTCTAATGAAAAATGATTTCCCTGAATTAAACGATGAACAATTTCTGCTGGAACCCGAAGGAAAAAACACCGCGGCGGCCATCGCCCTGGCGGCTTATCATCTCAATAAAGTAGATCCCGAAGGAATTATGGTAGTGCTGCCGGCAGACCACAAAATTTTACAGAAAGAAAAATTTCAGCAAGTACTTCAGGAGGCAAGTTCGCTGGCCCAGGCCCAGGAGGCATTAGTCACCTTGGGCGTTCTTCCCCACTTTGCCGCTACGGGTTATGGTTATATTCAAAAAGGGGAAAGCATCGGAAAGGCCTTTCGGGTAAAACAATTCAAGGAAAAACCTGATTTAGAAACCGCCGAAAAATATATTAAAAGCGAAGAGTATTTTTGGAATAGTGGAATGTTTGTCTGGAAAACTTCAAATTACATCCATGAGTATCAGCAGCATCTCCCCCACGATGCTTCTTTGTTTGAGAGGCACTTCCCCTCTCCCCTTGGGGGAGAGGGCCAGGGTGAGGGGTCCAATCTCTCTGCCCTTTATTCTCAACTCACCTCTATCTCAGTCGACTATGCTATTTTAGAAAAATCCAAAAATGTCGTGGTACTTCCCGCCAGATTTGATTGGGACGATGTGGGCAGCCTGGCTTCTTTGGCAAAATATTTTCCAAGGGATGAGTTTGAAAATAGCCGTACAGGACAAACGATTTCAAAAGATGCCAACAACAATTTATTCATCTCTGATGAAGGCGTTGTGGCTTGCTTGGGCGTCGAAAATCTGATTGTGATTCGCAATAAAGATTCTGTGCTGGTTTTACCCAAAGAGAGATCGGAAGAAGTAAAAATATTACTGGAAGAAATGAAGAAGAAAAAGATGGATGTTTTTCTTTAATTCCCCCTCTTAAGCTGAGAGGGGGTTAGGGGGCGTTATGGCAATTTCATACCTCACCCTGACCCTCTCCTACCTTAGGAGAGGGGGGAACTACCTTTGCTCCTCACTCAACTCCTCCAATCCTCCAAAACTGAATGGCAACACATGAAGCCAGGCCTGGAACGCATTCAGGCGGTTTGTGAAGAATTTGGAAATCCGCAAAAAAAATTCCCCTCCATTCACATTGCCGGCACCAACGGCAAAGGTTCAACTGCTGCGATGTTGCAGTCGATTCTTACTCAAGCTGGATATAAAGTGGGACTTTTTACCTCTCCACATCTGGTGAAAATCAATGAACGTTTTCGGATAGGGTATGAGGATATTTCGGATAAAAGACTGGAAGAATTACTCTCTTCCCTCTTCCCTCTTCCCTCTTCCCTCCTCCCCCTCTCCTTCTTCGAACTCTGCAGCCTCCTCACCTTCCTCTACTTCACGCAAGAAAAAGTGGAGTTTGCCATCCTCGAAGTAGGCTTGGGTGGAAAATTGGATTCCACCAATATCATCACACCCCTGATTTCTGTGATCACTGAAATCAGTTTGGATCACACTGAATTTTTAGGGCCAGACCTCGCGAGCATTGCGAAAGAAAAAGCAGGAATTATAAAACCAGGAGTTCCCGTTGTTTGCGGGGCTACAGATCCCGCAGTCATAGAAGTAATTCAAAAAATTGCGCAAGCAAACAAGGCTCCTCTCTTTTTTCCCTCCCCCCTTGAGGGGGAGGGTGTCCGAAGGACGGGAGAGGGGCAAATCACTCTACCCCTTCTCGGAATTCACCAGCAAAAAAATGCGGCAATCGTTTTAAAGACAATTGAAATACTCCAAAAGTATGAGGCCCCCGAATTTGCTCTCACAAATTCCCCTCTTAGCTCAAGAGGGGGAATTAAAAATGAAAATATTCTCGTAGGCCTTCAAAAAACCCAATGGCCTGGCCGCCTGGAAGTCGTTCAAAAAAAACCACTCATAATTTTAGACGGCGCACACAATGTGGCGGGGATTAAAGCCGTGGTGGATTTCTTATCCCAAACTCCTTCGCCTCTTGCGGGAGAGGGGTACAATTGGAAAATCCTCTTCTGCGCTGCCTCAGATAAAAATGTAGAAGAAATGCTGAGGGAACTCTCCAAACTTTCGGGTAATATTTATTTGTGTAAAATGGAAAATCCGAGATCAATTGATCCGGAAGGAGGCTTGGGAGGATGTAAAGACGCCTACCTTCATCTTTCGAATTCTCTAAAAGAACACGAGGCCTTGCTGGTAACTGGTTCTCTGTATTTGGTAGGAGAGATTAAGAAGGGTCAATCCCATTCTTAGTTGAAATTGAAAAAACCACCTAAGCCTTCTATTATGTCTGGGTAGTTGCTTCCCGCTAATTAATTTCCAAATTGTTGGAGTTCAATTTCAACAGCAACAACTCCACCCTGATATTGGGCAGGAACTACTGTTTCATTAGGTATAGATGCTGCGAATACAACTTTTGCATGACCTGAGGCTAAAGCCGTACCCGTTTTAGAAATATTAATGCTACCATTAGTAGCAGTTGCTGTGTCGGTAGTTAGTTTCCCAATGAAATGAATCGCATTGGCGATGTTAAAGCTTACTCTATCAAAATTAATTTTGGAACCGTCAAACTGCCCTTCAAAAGTTCCATCATCCAGGTTTGCAGGAAAACCTAGCATATTGATTGTGGAAAGATCATTTTTTGAAATTGAAGCGACATTATCCCTAACTGAAATTTGTAAAGTAGAGCCGGACACAGGAACATCCTGAGCAGTGCCAGTAGGCGTAGCAGGCGTATTCGCTGTCAACTTAACGCTGGTAATATTAAACTTCAAAATTTGCCCACACACACTCAAATCCGAATTCGGGTCTGTGCTCCCATTCAGTTTAATTTGAGGAATACCCAAGCGAGGACCGTTGAGGAACAAGCTGATATAGGAGGTCGCACTTGGGATAATGTGACCGCTGGCATCGGGTCTGGGATTATAATTAGCGTAAATCGAAAGCATTCCTCCCGCGGGAATCACGATGTTTGTTAAATCAGCACCCGTAAATTCTGTACTTCCTACCATCGCCTTAGAAATTGTAAAAAAACCGGTGGGGTTGGTTCCCAACTCAAAGCCTAAACTTTGAACGCGTTGAGGTTCATTCAAATCTTCATTTCGAATATTCACGATTTTTGTTGCCGGTTGGCAGACCGCAGTTGAAAAATCGGCCTCTGCAATCACACCGCTTATCTGCTGGTCGGAGCCGCCTCCACTTCCGCCGCAGGCAGCAAGTGAAACGATAAAAAGACTCAGCAAAATTTTCGATAATAATTTCATGGGTGGTCTCCTCCCCCTATTATAAACCCGCTCAGTTTTATTATCGGCAATTTTTTCAAGAAGTTGCTAGTTATTTAAGAAAGTAGTAGTGCAGCGCGTTAAAGAACTACGCAGGGTTGCAGCCCAGATGACGCGAGATGACAATGCGTTGCACTTCGCTGGTGCCCTCTCCTATTTCGAGGAGCTTTTGATCTCGATAGAACTTGGCAACGGGATATTCTTCCATCAAACCATAACCTCCGTGGAGCTGGACGGCATGGTTGGCTACTTCGTGCATCACTTCGGAACAATACAATTTGGCCATGGCGGCTTCCTTGGCAAAAGGGCGGCCCTGGTCTTTGAGCCAGGCGGCTTTGTAAAGCAGATTTCTTGCGGCCTCGATGTGCATAGCACAATCGGCCAGTTTGAAGGCGGAGGCCTGGAAATCCGATAAACGACGGCCAAAGGCCTTGCGTTCTTGGCTGTATTTTAAAGCGGCTTCACAAGCCCCTTGAGCGCCACCTAGTCCCATGGCGGCAATGCCTAAACGGCCATGATCGAGGGTTTGAAGCATCATCTTGAAACCCTCTCCGCGTTTGCCTAATAAATTTTCTTCAGGGACTTTCACCTCTTCAAAATAAAGTTCCGCGGTGTTGGAAGAGCGCCAGGTCATTTTATGATGCATCTCCCGTGCACTAAATCCGGGGGTTCCCTGAGGCACAATTACGCAGCTGATTTCTTTTTTTCCATTTTTCTCACCACTCACCGCTTGGACGGTAACCCCCGCAGTTAGCGGATTTGCGGCATTGGTAATAAAAATTTTGGCGCCGTTGATCAGCCACTGGCCATTTTTGAGTTCGGCCTTCGTCTTGGAATTTTGAGCATCGGATCCGGCATCGGGTTCGGTTAAACCAAAGCCCCACAGTTTTTTCCCTTCACACAGGGCAGGAAGATATTTTTCTTTTTGCTCCTTAGTTCCCCACCAATTGATGGGCCCAATGCCCAAGGTGTTTTCCGCGGCGACAGTGGCAGCCTGGCAGCCATCCACGCGAGCCAGTTCTTCCACGGCAATCACATAGCTGAGATAATCCATCCCATGCCCTCCAAAGGTAGGATCGGCCGTCATTCCAAACAAACACAATTCTCCCATCTTTAAAGTAAGCTCGACGGAGAATTCTTCTTTTTCATCCAGCTTCTGGCGCAGAGGAAGAATTTCTTTCTCCGCAAAATCACGAATGGTTTTGCGCAGCAGTTCTTGTTCGGGGCTGAGGTCATAAGATAGGGACATAATAATCAACCTTCTATATTCCAAGTCCCTCCCCTTAAGCTAAGGGGAGGTTAGGAGGGGTTATGGCAAATTTTGAGCAATTTCATTTAGTACTGAATCTAAATTTGTATAAATATCGGTATTCCAAAAACGAAGAACTTTGATTCCAAAAGCCTTCAAATAATTTTCTTTTTCCAAATCTTTAAGAGTAGTTTCAGGAGAGGCATGCCCTCCACCGTCCAGTTCAATTCCAAGTTTTGTTTCGGCACAATAAAAATCTAAGATGTAATGAGAAATACTAAACTGACGTATAAATTTATACCCCTTTATTTGTTTCGCTCTTATTTTTTGCCACAATAGTTTTTCAGCTTCAGTTTGATTACTTCTTAATTCTCTACGAAAGTTTTTCAATCTTGGATTATTTTGAAAACGGTTTTGTCTTTTCCAAAGTTGAACTTCCAGAGTTTCCATAACTCCCCCTATCCCCCTCTTAGCTTAAGAGGGGGGACTACAACATCAACCCAGCATCCTTCTCCTGAATAAACTTGGGATACAAGGCGTAAGCGGGTTTGATGACCGGTAACAATTTTAAAACTTTGGGGATGGATCCCTTCGCCGTAATTTCTCTGCGAGTCAGCGCGATGACCAAGTTCACCTTTCCAAACCAGAATTTGTGTGCCGTATCGGCCTTCATGGTCATTTCAACTTCGGGCTTGAGTGTGGTGTCGTTGAATAAAATTTCAACCGGATCTTTGGTGCAATTAATGGTGATGGAAAGGGCCGGCTCGGTGTAATTGAATTTGACGATGAGATTGGAGGCCTTGAGTTTGGGGCCAATGTTGGAATCATTCGCGAGTAAGCGAAAGAAATTGCCGAGGATATCTTGAAGTTTTTCTGAGCTAGCAAAATAGGACATGTTATTTTGACTTTCTACCTCACCCTAACCCTCTCCTTACTAAAGAAGAGGGAAAAGAGAAGTTTTCAATAAGCTTTTTTTAAAGTCTCCAACACTTCAGTTTCCACCACTTCCTTCGGGTTATAAAAACTTGATCCATCTTCCACGGCAAGTTGTGCAACGCGGGGGAGATCTTCTTCTTTTACTCCGGCTTCTTTCAGACTATCCGGCAGCCCGCAAATCTCTTTCAGCTGGGCTCGCAGGGCATAGACCGATTTCAGGGCCGCTTTCCCACTTTGTTCCAGGGCGCCTAAAGAAAAAGCCAGATCGGCATACTGACTTTCACAAAGCTCAAAATTATATTCCATTCCATAAGGCAGCAAAATGCTGTTGGCCAAACCATGAGGCACATGACTGACCGCACCCACGGAGTGACTCATCGAATGCACAATGCCAACCATCGCATGATCAAAGGCAACTCCGGCCAAGTTAGACGCCACCAAAAGAGCAGATCTGGCTTCTAGATTACTTCCCTCTTTGGTCGCCAAGGGTAAATTTTCAACAACAAGTTGAATCGCGTGTTTCGCGAGGGCATGCGAAAAAGAATTTTGTTCTTGGGAGGTATAAGATTCAATCGCATGAGTGAGAGCATCCATCCCTGTCATGGCCGTCAGTTGAGGGGGCATGGTGAGGGTGAGCTCAGGATCGAGGATGGCCAAGGTCGGATACAAATGCGTGTCGACAAAAGCGAGTTTTACTTCGTGTTCTGCGTCGTAAATCACGGCCACTTTGGTCACCTCACTGCCTGTTCCAGAAGTAGTGGGAATCACAATGAGAGGTTTGAGATCGGAAGTAATCGTTTGGGTGCCCGAATAATCATTTACCAGATCCCCGCCCAGGCTAAGCAAGATATTTGCTGCCTTGGCCGTATCCATCACCGACCCACCGCCTAAAGCGATGATTCCATCGGCCTCTATTTTTTTACCCAATTCAGTCGCCTGATGAACCACCTTCAATTCGGAGTTGGGAGGGATGTCGGAAAAAACTTCAACCGCTTCGATCCCCGCAGTTTTAAGTCCTTCAATAATTTCCTGGGTGACAGGCTGCTTGGCCCAATAAGAATCTGTCAAAAATAAAATTTTATTTACCCCCAGCTGGGCCAGCTCATTCGAAAAATCTTTTGCAAGCCCTGCTTGAAAAAGGATTTTGGTGGGAAGGTGAAATTGAAAAAAGTTAGGTATCATTTAGACCTTCTATCTTTTACTAGCATTCAAAATTGTAAGACCAACCACATCTTCATTCTCATCGTAGCGAATGATTATATCTTCATCTGTAATTTCGCTGTCTGTGGCAAAAGATGGTTTTTTAAAATTAACATAGAGGACATCTGCCTCCTCATCATAGGAAGACCAAAGATAACCTTGAGGAGTAGCCTTAAGTGTAGGCAATAGTGCTAAATAATCTTTCAATGGGAAGGCCATATTATCTTTCTCCTTTCCAAATTTCTCTCACGGGAAGTAAGAAATGCTGTAATCACAAATCCATCCCCCCCTAATTCTTTATATACAACAAGCAACAGTTTTTTATAAACTTCTAATCTTCGAACTGCAATCAAGGCACCTAAATTACCTTCCAAAATTTTATCGGGATTTGAAATAGTTTCCAAAACTTCATATCGCCTACCCGCCAGCTCCGAATGCTCCTCTGTAATATGGGCCCATCGTTCATCTGTTAAACGAACTGGAATATTATTCTTTGAATGGGCAATATTCTGCACGACAATCTAATCCTCCCACAAACTAAACTGCGTCATCTCGGGATGATCTGTCAAAGGTACTGGAAAGCGACCTGTAAAGCAAGCATCACAAAAGCCTTTGGAGTCCCCTTTTTGGAACCAATAGAGAGATTCCGTAGAAAGGTAGGCCAGGCTATCCGCCGTAATATAGCGGCGAATCTCGTCAATTTCATGGGTGGCCGCGATGAGTTGTTTGCGGTCCGGGGTGTCTATTCCATAAAAACAGGGCCATTTTGTGGGGGGGGATGAAATCCTGAAGTGTACTTCTTTCGCCCCCGCATCACGCACCATCTTGATAATTTTACGCGAGGTGGTGCCGCGCACGATGGAATCATCCACGAGCACTATGCGTTTACCCTGAATCAGATCGCGAATGGGATTGAGCTTAATTTTTACACCAAAGTGGCGAATGCTGTCTTCGGGTTCAATAAAAGTTCGTCCCACATAATGATTTCGAATGAGCCCCATTTGAAAAGGAATCCCCGATGCTTCGGCATAACCCAAGGCCGCCGGCACGCCCGAATCTGGAACAGGCACGACGATATCCGCTTCAACGGGATGTTCCTTTGCCAGCTGGTGACCAAAGCCTTTGCGGATGTCGTAGACATTATCTCCATCAATTTTAGAATCCGGACGAGCAAAGTAGACATACTCAAAAATACAATGGTGTTTTTTTGTTTCAGGAAGTTTGAAAGAATGAGCGCCGTCTTTATCAAAAACCACTATCTCGCCAGGCTCGATATCACGAACATACTTGGCTTCAATCAAATCCAGGGCACAACTTTCGGACACGACGACAGGAGATCCATGCAAGTCGCCCAAAACAAGAGGACGAAAGCCTCCTGGATCACGCGCGACAATCATGCGGGTCTCGGTAAGAAACACCAGCGAGTAGGCCCCCTTGATGCGATTCAGGGCAAATTGTACACGTTCCACCAAAGAATTTTGTTTGGAAGAAGCAATCAGATGAATAATGACTTCCGTATCCATGGTGGATTGAAAGATGGAGCCATGGGCCTCAAACTCGGCGCGGACGGCCATCGCATTCACCAGATTTCCATTGTGCGCAACGGCGATGCCACCTCGGGAATAATCGACGACAAAAGGCTGGCAGTTCTTGAGTTCGGATGATCCCGCCGTCGAGTAACGGACATGACCAATGGCTGAATTACCGGGTAATTTTTTGAAGGATTCCTCGGAAAAAATATCGGCCACTAATCCCATCTGACGATGAGAATGAAGACGAAGGCCATCGCTGGTCACAATACCGCCAGACTCCTGACCGCGATGTTGAAGGGCGTACAAACCCAGGTAGGCCAGCTTTGCCGCTTCAGGATGATTGTAGATGCCGACAATTCCACACATGTGAACTTACCCTTCCCCCTCTTAAGCTAAGAGGGGGTCAGGGGGCGTTATGGCAATTGGATCCAATTGGACATAACCCCTCCTAACCTCCCCTTAGCTTAAGGGAAGGAATAACTAACTATTTAAAACCGTCTCTCTAAACCCATTCTCCCACTTCTCTTTTACTTCAGAAATCGGAAGAGAAATTAAATTTCCCAATTCAAATTGATTGCCGACTACTTTGCCAATTTGTGCAAATGGAACAGCGTGTTTCTTTGCTAAATTTAGCAACTTCTCTTTATGATTGCTCGAGGCTGAAAGCAATACCCGACTTTGAGATTCGCCGAACAGTAAGGGCAATTCATGAATTGCCCCTACGGGAGTCAAATCCATTTGGACCCCGAAAGTTTTTGGACCTGAAATACAAGATTCCGCCAAAGCAATGGCCAGTCCGCCTTCGGACAAATCGTGGGCGCTTTGGACTAAGCCCGTGCGGATAGCCTCGAGAACAAAAGCTTGAACTCTTTTTTCTTTTTCTAAATCCAAAATCGGAATAGGCCCCTCTACTTTTCCTTCGATTTGTTTTTGATATTCACTCCCTCCCAATTCATCCAGGGTCTCGCCCACTAAAAAGATGAGATCCCCTTCGGCCTTAAAGAAACTCGAGGTGTGATGCGTAATGTTTTCCAAAACACCCACCATGCCAATGGTAGGAGTGGGATAAATCGCCTCTCCTTTTGTCTCATTGTACAAACTCACATTTCCACCGGTGACGGGGGTATCCAAGGCTAGACAGGCTTCCGCAATCCCTTCTACGGCCTCTTTGAATTGCCACATCACTTCGGGTTTTTCAGGATTTCCAAAATTAAGACAATCGGTGATCGCCAAAGGCTCGGCCCCCGAACAGACGACATTTCGCGCCGCTTCCGCGACCGCGATCTTTCCCCCTTCTCGGGGATTGAGAAAGCAATAGATAGAATTGCAATCTACCGATAAAGCTACTCCTTTTTGGGTTCCGGGAATACGCAGCACAGCGGCATCTGAACCCGGAAGCACCACTGTGCCTAATTGCACCATGTGATCATATTGCTCGTAAATCCAGCGTTTGGAGCAGAGGTTGGGGGAGGAAAGGAGCTTTAATAAAATCTGATTATTATCAGAATCCGCTACTCCCCCTCTTAAGCTAAGAGGGGGTTGGGGGGCGTTATGACCACTCGGTGCCCTCATCTCCCTCTCATAAACCGGCGCCTGCGACACCAAAGGTTCAATCGGCAAATCCACTACTTTTTCACCTTGATAAAAAATCTGCATCTGTCCATCAGCCGTTACTTCGCCAATAACCGCTGCATCTAAATCCCATTTTTTAAAGATAGTTATCGTCTCTTCTTCAAAGCCTTTCTTAACCACACAAAGCATGCGTTCCTGCGATTCAGAGAGCATGAATTCATAGGCCGTCATATTTTCTTCTCGGGCAGGCACGGCATCCAGATTCATTTTCAATCCTGTTCCAGAACGTGAAGCCATCTCAAAAGAAGAAGAAGTAAGGCCGGCAGCACCCATATCTTGAATGCCGATCAAAAAATCTTTCTGGAAAAGCTCTTGGCAGGCCTCCAAAAGCAGCTTTTCGGTAAAGGGATCTCCCACTTGCACCGTGGGTCGTTTTTCTTCGCTCTTCTCATCAAACTCTGCCGAGGCCATCACCGCCCCGTGGATGCCATCCCGACCGGTTTTGGAGCCCACATAGAGAAGAGGATTTCCCACTCCAGAGGCAATCCCTTTAAAAATTTTATTTTTATCTACTAAGCCCACGCACATCGCATTCACCAAATTATTTTGGTTGTAACAGGGCTCAAAAGAAGTTTCGCCACCTACCGTGGGAACCCCCATACAATTGCCATAGCCGGCAATGCCGCTCACAACTCCATTCACTAAAAATTTGGTTTTTGAATGGGTGACTTCCCCAAATCGAAGGGAATCCAGCAAGGCAATAGGACGCGCTCCCATGGTAAAGACATCGCGCAAAATCCCCCCCACTCCCGTTGCTGCACCCTGATAAGGCTCGATGAAAGAAGGATGATTGTGAGATTCCATTTTGAAAACAAGGGCCTTGCCCTCGCCGATATCGATGACCCCTGCATTTTCCCCAGGACCTTGGAGGATACGCTTCCCCGTGGTGGGAAATTTTCTGAGATGAACTTTTGAGGATTTATAAGAGCAGTGCTCAGACCACATGGCACCAAAGATGCCGAGTTCGACGAGATTAGGTTCCCGACCGATGATAGTCAAAATGCGTTGGTATTCTTCTAAATTCAGACCATGTTTTTGGATAATTTCGGGGGTGATATTCATTTTTTTTTAGATCGTATTTTTTGATGATAATAAAGAGTATCAATGTCTAATAAATCTTTGGGACGAGCAGAGGCCCTTTTCGCACTGACAATATCCTCAAAACTGAGCACATGGATTAAAGTGTCACCGTAAAGAGCTTCACTTTTTCTATCCCAAACTTCAGGAAGTTTGACCCCGTCAATTTGCGTCAAAATATCTATTCGGAAAGGCTCTACTCCAATTTGATACACCAGCTCTGGATTTTTAAAATCTTCTGGGTTAATTCCCTGCAAAGGCGCCCCAAATTTCTTCAACGCTTGGTAGACTCGCTGATGATCGTTAATGTCAGGCAAAATTAAAATATCGAGATCTTTGGTATAACGAGGTTCGGTATAATTGATTACTGCAAATGCGCCAACTACCAAATATTTAATCCCGAACTCGTTTAATATTTTGAATATCTCTTCGAAGTCTGCACTGACTAAGTTCTGCATCGCTCATTCCTTTCATTTTCAAACCTTCCAGAACCATTAGCACAGTCGCGTAAAATCGAGCCCCCGGACTAGCTTGATCCCAAAAATGTACATCAAACTCCCTAGCTTCCTCATAAGAATGAGAGATTTTCTCTACCCATTTTCTTTCAGAACGTGGTTTTTCCCATTCTTTCATAGCAATCCCTCAAATATTTTTCTCCCATCCTCTCCTCCTAATATAGATTCTGAAAGCCTTTCCGGATGAGGCATTAAACCCAGTACATTTTTTTCTTTATTAAAAATACCTGCAATATTTCGAAGGGCCCCATTGGGATTAGCCGCTTCGTTTACTTCTCCGCTTTCATCACAATATTGAAACGCAATTTGCTGATTGTCCTGCAATGATTTTAGAGTATCTGGATCTGCAAAATAATTACCTTCTGCATGGGCAATGGGCATTTGAACTACAGTTGCCAGTTTATAGTTATCAGTAAAAGAAGTTTGAGCATTCACTACTTTTAAATTCACTGTTTTGCAGATGAAATGAAGATTTTTATTTCGAAGTAAAACACCGGGCAGCAAACGCGATTCGGTGAGAATTTGAAAGCCGTTGCAAATCCCCAAAACTTTTCCACCCTTGTTGGCAAAAGCTACAACCTCTTTCATTATGGGAGAAAAATTGGCAATAGCCCCGCAACGCAGGTAATCACCATAGGAAAAGCCGCCCGGAAGAATCACGCAATCCGTCTTGGGCAAGACAAAATCTTTATGCCAGATAAAATCGGCTTCTTGATGAAGAACATTTTTGACGACATGATAACAATCTCGGTCGCAGTTGGAGCCGGGAAAAACGATTATGGAAAAATGCATGGGTATTAAACCTCCACCTTATAATTCTCAATCACGGTATTCGCGAGCAACTTATCCGCCATGCTTTCTAATTCTGTTTTATTCAGATCAGAGTCCGATTCAATTTCAAAATACTTTCCTACTCTTACTTCCTTAACCCCTTTAAAGCCCATGCTTTCCAGTGCGTGATGAATCGCCTTGCCTTGAGGATCAAGCACACCGTTTTTTAAGGTGACATAGATTTTGGATTTCATAAATTCACTTTCCCCCAAACACCCTCTCAAACATCATGTCGATATTTTTCAGCGAATGTTTTGGATCAAACAATTTTGCCAATTCTTCTTTTGTAAAATACTTTTGAATTTCCGGATCAGCCCACAAGCGTTCCTGGTAATCTTTTCTGTCCTGCCAGGTCAGCATCGCATGCGTTTGCACCAGACGATAAGCCGCATCGCGTTGCATCCCTTTTTGCACCAGGGCCAACATCATCGGTTGCGCGCAGACCAGACCCTTCAGCTTGTTGATGTTCTCCAGCATGGTTTGCGGATAGACGAGAAGATTTTTCAGTAACCCCGTCACGCGCGCGAGCATAAAATCGACCAGGATATTGGTATCGGGGCCAATAATTCTTTCGGCAGAGGAATGTGAAATATCTCGCTCATGCCACAAGGCCACATTTTCCATAGCGGTGAGGGCATTCGATCGGACCACACGAGACAGGCCACAAAGATTTTCGGATAAAATCGGATTGCGTTTGTGCGGCATGGCCGAAGAGCCTTTTTGGCCCGGACTAAAATATTCTTCGGCCTCCAAAACTTCACTGCGTTGCAGATGGCGGATTTCGAGTGCAATTTTTTCGATGGAGGCGGCGATTAAAGCCAGCGTAGTAAAATAATGGGCATGCCGATCGCGTTGAATAATCTGGGTGGCAATGATTTCCGTTTTTATTCCCAGCTTGTCACAAATGTGTTTTTCGACCGCAGGATCAATATTGGCATAGGTTCCCACCGCACCCGAAATTTTTCCGTAGGCAATCTGTTCATGCGCCGCATCAAAGCGGATGAGGTGACGCTGAAACTCCGAATACCAAAGGGCAAATTTTAACCCAAAGGTAATGGGTTCGGCATGAATACCATGCGTACGGCCCATTTGCGGGACCTCTTTGTATTGAAAGGCTTTTTCTTTCAGGATTTCCAGCAGCCCCAGAATTCCCTGACGTATCAATTTCCCTGAATCATTCAGTTGAGCCGCAAAACCCGTATCCACGACATCCGATGAAGTGAGACCCAGATGTAAAAATCGACCTTCGGGTCCAATGTTGTCTTGAAGATTCTGCACAAAGGCAATCACATCGTGTTTGGTTTCTTTTTCAATTTCCAAAACACGAGCCACCTCAAATTTTGCTTTTTGTTGGATGACAGGAATTGCTTCGAGAGGCACTTTTCCCAGCTTGGCCCAGGCTTCTGCAGAGGCTACTTCGATCGTCAACCACTTATTAAACTTGGCTTCATCGGTCCACAAGCTGGCCATTTCGGGACGGGAATAACGGGGGATCATTTCATCAACCTTTCTGCAATACTCTGATAGCGAAACAAAGTCTCATTTATAATCTCCCCAGGCAATTCGGGTGGAGGAGAATTTCTATCCCAAGTCGTGCTCAGCAAATAATTTCGAACCAGTTGTTTGTCCCAGGGATTGGGAGATCTTCCTGGAACGTATTCTTCTTTGAGCCAGAAACGGGATGAATCGGGAGTAAGGAGTTCGTCAATTAAAGTGAGTTGCCCAAAATCACTGATTCCAAATTCCATTTTCGTATCGGCAATGAGTAAGCCATTTTTATCTGCTTGCCCAGAAGCCTGTTTAAAGATCTTTAAAGCGGCCTCTCTCATTTTCTCCGCCCAGTCCCCACCAATAAGATTTACGGTCTCGTCAAAAGTGAGAGGTTCATCGTGGGTCCCTACTTCCGCTTTGGTGGAAGGCGTGAAAAGAGGCTCTGGCAAAGGATCCCCATCTCGCAGAGCTGCTGGAAGCTTAATCCCATTCACTTTGCCTGTCTCTTGATAAGCCACCCAGGCAGAGCCGGTCAGATAGCCTCGCACAATGGCTTCCACATCCAGACGTTTTAACTTCTTGACCACCATGGTTCGACCTTCGAGCATGTTTTTTTCATTCTCATTTGCAACATAAGGAGAAATATCGGTGGATAAAAGATGATTGGAAATTAAATTTTGCGTTTGTTTGAACCAGAAAACGGAAAGCTGGGTAAGAATCTTCCCTTTTGTAGGGATAGGATTTTTGAGGATATAATCAAAGGCCGACAGGCGATCTGTGGCAACCAAAAGCATCTTATTGCCCAAATCATAAAGATCCCGCACCTTGCCCTGATAGGTTTTTTTATACTTTTGAAGTTGGGTTTGGATTACGGCTTGATCTGACATCTTGCCTGCTTGTTTCACATCTTAGCGAAGCAGTAAAATGTTTTTTGTAAATATGTCAGCGCGCATGACAGGGAGCCTGGAGTTCGCATGATAGGGCCCCACCTGTACGCATGATAGGGACCCGGTGGTTCGCAAGGATAGGGACCCACTTTTTCCTCTAAAAAATAGCGACGGATC
>JADFYH010000024.1 GCA_015233135.1 Deltaproteobacteria bacterium | reverse complement strand
AAGATCCGTCGCTATTTTTTAGAGGAAAAAGTGGGTCCCTATCCTTGCGAACCACCGGGTCCCTATCATGCGTACAGGTGGGGCCCTATCATGCGAACTCCAGGCTCCCTGTCATGCGCGCTGACAACTTTGATGAATTAGACAACTTTCTTTGGGCTAAGATTAATTAAATCGGTGACGGAGGAGATTTATATTCTTTACTATGTAGCGTTCGTAGATCGTGGTGAGGTACGCAGAATCATCAGCCTACGCCGTGCAACTCGTCGCGAGGTAAAGCACTATGTCGAAAACTTCTAAGAAAAAGACCATTCTTTTGCCTAGCGCAAAAGAAGACAAATCGATTATCGCAGCAGCGAAGCGAGACCCTGATGTACAACCCCTCACGCGAAAACAACTTAAGGCTATGCTTCCTCTACGCACTTTGCGTGGGCGACCAAAATCTGAAAATAAAAAACTTCTCGTATCGGTACGCTATAGTCCAGAGGTTGTGAGTTATTTCAAATCTACAGGCCAAGGTTGGCAGTCTTTAATGGATAAAGTGCTTCGTAACTACGTGGCACACCGTGCGCGCAGCCTATAGCGCAGGAGGCAGGACATGAAGAAGCCAGAAGTTTATCTTGAGAATGAAAGAAGAATCTTATCAATTTTTCTTTCGATATCTTGTGTGTAAAGATACGTTAAGTTTTTTGAGTTTTGACAATCTCTAATTTCTTCTTCTATTGCTTTAGGAAGAGGCTCCTTAATAAATTTGTCTATTTTGTGTTTTCTACTTTCAATCAATTCACTGAGATCGGCTGCAAACTCTCTGATGGCAAATAATCTGTACGCTTGCCATTTATCCCAAGCTATCATCCAAAAGAAATATTTTTTATTGCAAATTCTACATCGCAGAAAACCAGCAACAGCACCATCGTAGTAATCTAATAAGTAAATAATTTCAAAAGGCGAAGAGCCAGATTTTTTTTGTAGAAATAAAGTACAACATTGTATGCTCATGGTATCCTTCCAAAAAGTCGGTTATATAGATCCGTAATTTGCTGAGTGACCGGCTTTGGTAGCTCTAAAGTTTTGTGGCCAGTATCCCATTTTTTTGGAGTATCATGAACCTTAAAGTATTTTTCAACTTCATTTTTTTGCGCAGTTGAGATCTCTCGGCCATCAGTAGGTTTATTTTCACTTACAGAGACTCCATGAATTTTAGTATTAGGATCGTTTTCCGCTTCTTGTGACATTCGATTAAGTCTACGAACTGATTCTTTTGAACTTCCAAACCGATGCAACTCCGCACTTGCCTCCAAATAATTCGCCCCATGCCCCACGGCCATCATCGCACCTGCTGCGATTTGAGTAGTTCCCAAGGCCATCGCCGGCACAGCAGCAAGCGTACAGGCCCCAGCGGTAACGCCTTCGCACGCAAAGCTGAGTCCATCGGTAGTGGCCCCTGTACTTATAGCAAGGGCATCTCCAGCTAAACCCACAGCTGCACCATGCATTTGCCCTGTGGCAAAAGATTTTCCATCGCTGCAGTGAGAGTCTTCAATTTTGAGAGAACTCTGAATGGGATCTGTGAAAGATGAAACAGGATTAATCCCACGGCCAAAGCCTTTTACATAATCACTCACCTCACAAAAAGAATCCGAAAGCTTTTGTTCCAAATTTTTCAACCGACTCACTTGCTGCGGTGGATCCGGCGGATTCAGAGATGAAGAGGCTTGAGCAGCCCCGGGAGGAGGTGAATGATTTTCTGTTCCTGAAATAAAGTTTTGCACTTTAGCAACAGAGTTTGAAAAGAATGAGGTGATTGAAGAGAAGTCCATGCTGCCTTACAGAGCAGGAACTGTGCCTGTTTGCTGTAAAAAAAGAGCTGTTGAAAAACGAATACTTATTCAATCTACAAAAAAGAAAAAGAAAAGACGGCGTTCATAAATCGAACGCATAAAACTTTAAGCGTCCGAGTTTCAAACTTCCACAAAATAAAAGTTCATATTTTTCGTCCACTTTTTTTGGCATTTCCAATGCATTAGCTAGACCCAGTATTTAAAATAATTTAAAAAAAAAGTGAAAATTATGAAAAAAATTTTCTGCTCTTTGTTGCGTCAATTTTAATGTTGTGTGTGGTGAGAGTTTGGAGACGAAAAGTGGATTTGTAGTATGGTGAACTCCCCTCGATCCCCCAGGGCGAGCGCATCTAAATTTGTCCACCCTGAGCAATAATAGTTAAGAGGAAATCGTTATTCCATCCCGCGTTGCGTGATTTCGCCGCAATTCACCCGTTTTGATTAGGTCGTTCATTTAAGCATAGTCAAATGTCGGCGCGTATGACAGGGGAGAAAATGCGAGAGCATTTTCGTGAGTTCATATTATTCAACGCATTCCATTTTTCCTACACTCGTTCGATTTCCATACGCTCCATTTTTTCACAAATTCAATAAGCTCTCATTTTTCATCAACTCTTTTTTCCAGCAAACAGGCACAGTTCCTGCTTTGTAACTAAGCATGGAAACTCAACTCTCTTTTAAAGACCGTGCCAAGCAAGCCTTCTATTTTTATGCCGGGATAGGGCAAGGGGTTGTAGACACCGCCAAAGGCCTGGCCAAGCTCTCTCTGCTCCCTGCCATACAAGGCTTGGATACCTTAGAAAAAACGGCCGATTTTATTTCTCACCCCCAAGAAAAAGCAGAAGCCGCGTATCAAGAAGCCAGGCAGGATTATAAAGATCTGCAAAGGCTTTGGGATCAGCCCAAAGAAGAAATTTTAAAAAGATCTGAGAGACTGGGTCACGCAGTTCAACACGAATGGAATGAATTCACAAAGCCTTTTGAAAGCAGTGACCCCAATGTAAGGGCCAAGGCTTGGGGAGAGACTACTTTTAATGTTGCGTCCCTATTTTATGGGCCGGGAGAATTGAAAGGTGTGCTGGCGGTTGAGAAAGAGGCCTCTCTGCTGAGTAAGGCTGCAGGTCTTGAAGAAGCAGGGTTAAAAATTCTGGCTCAAACTGAAAAGAAGATTATCCCCGAGGCAGCAGAGCTTTTGGCCCAGGGAGCGAATGGATTTGAAAAAGAAACTTTGCTTTCAAAAATAAATCCCGAGGGTGTAGGTGAACTTAAACCTCAAAAATTTACGGTACACGAAGGCAAGCAGGGAAAGCATATTTTGGGGCATAATAATTTTGATCTACCGAGAAGCATCCTTACTCATCCTGATCCACAGGGTCTTGTTGATAAATTTGCAGGAACGGGTAAAGCTATGGGGCCTGGAAAAATATTTCCTGAAGCGGGTTATAAAGAAAGAATTGATTTTGGTGAAACAATTGGAAAATTTTATGACAAAGAAGCTAAAACATATTTTGAAACTACAATTGGTTCGATTGATTATGCAAAAAATGACGTCCACATCGTACCTAGGAGCCCTCGAAAATGACAATCACAGAAGAAGAAAATAAATTTAGAATTAGACTATTATTAGGCGCACAAAGTGCTTTACGAGGTGTTGCTACTCCAAGCCTAAGAGCTATCACTCTAGGCTGGGATTTTGAAAAGAGAATTATTTTTGTAAAATCTTATTTTGATAAATCCATTTGTGACATTGAAAGAGATTTAGTCTCCGCTTTCGCGACAGAAATAGCTTCTGATTTTTATGAAAACTGGCAGCTCGACGAACAAGTCATTCAACTAGATGCCCCACAAAAAATGGAGAGGCTTAAAGAATGGGTTTATATTCGATATGAAGGGGAATTGGGGCCACTTCCCTATTAAGAAACACTTCTTCTCCTGACAATTCTCACCGCACCCAACATCAAAATTGACGCAGCAAATGCATACAGTGTTTCATCATGAGAGGGAGAAGAAGAAAGAGAACACCCTCCACTGCTAGAAGCCGTGGCTGCAGGAGCTACCGTTACGCTTTGGTCGGTGGTTACGATTGAAGCTGGGTTACCGACTGCATTGTAAGTGCCATCGCTAGCGGCGAATTTGTAGCTGTGGCTGCCTTCGGCTAGGGCGTGGGTGACGTGATAGATTTTGCCGTCAGTGTAAGTGGTGTCTGTTGGGTCTGCTTCGGTCACTGGTGTTCCATCAATGGTTACGGTAATACTTGTCGGTGCTTCGTTATCGGCATCGGTATAGGTGACTTGAAAGACGCCTGTTGTGGAATCTATCGAGGGGCTTGAGAGCGTGGGTTCTTTGTTGCCCAGTAATGTCACAATTTTATTGCTGCCGGTGACAGAAATTAAGAGGTCCGCGTGGCCATCGTGGTTGAAGTCGTCGGTGACGATGTCAAAGGGATTGTTAATGGAGCGATTGGGCTTTTTTATCCTCTCTGTCGAAAGATGCCATTAAAAATTTTCTAAGAACTCAAATAAGCGACCTGGAATATTTCGCTGTCTTGCTCGCATCGCTTCATCTCTGGTCGTGGTAATGAGAGAGCCCAATCTTTGTACAGTCCAATCCATACCTGTTACTTGTTTTGTCCATGAACTTATGGATTCTGCATAAGCCCCGGATACAAAGAATTTTTAAGCTGTAACTAGCTTTAATCTAAAGAAAATAAAAATTATTTCATTAGATGCATTTAATTACTGGGGGTAGTTTTTTTTCATTTTTTTAAGCAACAATTTTATTCTCTTACCGATAACTCTTCTAGTGTTTTGATAATTAAAAATTCAAGGAGAGTTTATGTTTTCTTCCATTACAAATGTTATTCGTCAAACTCAAGATTTCTGGGCCGATCATCATTCGGTGACTCAAGCTTACAATGAAGCAATTGATCAAGCAGCTGGCCTTGTTGATACCCGTTTAAATGAAAATCACTCTTCTTCTGCTACTCGAGCATTAGTTGGCGTAAGCTTAGGTGCGGCTCGTGTTTTAGGAGCTATTCCACTAGGAATCAATCAGTGGGCTCTGGATACGGTTAGTGCCACTGTCTCTCATGGAGTACTTGGACCTCTCTATGGAATCGGAACTTTTGTTTCGACTCCAGTTAAAGGAATGCTCGATGGAGTAGGTTTAGTAGGCCGCAATCTTTGGAGCTGGGCTAACGGATCCTTGTCTCATAAAGGGGCACAAGCTGCAGCGGATGAAGTGACCACAACTCTCTTAACAGCTGCCTTATTAGTAATGGGCGGACGCTCCATGATTAAAGGGGGTGGAGAAGTTGCCAATGCTGTCCGTAATGCAGAAGCAGTTCAAATTCCAGTTCCTCAATGGATGCAAGATTTAGCCCAAGGTGGACGCTTTGCGGAAGCTCTTGCTGTGGACACAGTTTCCATTCGAGTTCCTACTCGGGCAGCAGTGGCTAATGCCGGTGGGCCTTTAGGCGCTGGGATAATGATGGCAAACGGGCCTCAAACTCCAGAAGAATGGGATAGGTATTTTACAGATAGAAGACATACCCTACCAGAACCTCAAAGAATCAGACTTGAGCAAATCACTGGTAGAATTAAACAGTCGATGGTAACTTTTCTTAAATCAGTGCTCCGCAACGGATTGTCGGGGCTAATAGGTGATGCTGAAGCTACAGAGGGAATCGTAGCGCTTTTAGGAGACGATAATGTTAGTGAAATTCCTTTTAGTGATTCTAAAGGAACTCCTATGCAGGTAACCATACAGAGAACTACGGGTGACTTGAAAATACCTGTTGTATTTAGGCTTGAGAT
The DNA here is from genome assembly GCA_015233135.1 of Deltaproteobacteria bacterium. Taxonomy (NCBI): domain Bacteria; kingdom Pseudomonadati; phylum Myxococcota; class Myxococcia; species Deltaproteobacteria bacterium. The sequence goes on along the minus strand of JADFYH010000024.1, from coordinate 42,287 downwards.
AAATCCAAAAACTAAAATTCCAGTGGATTAATTTGGTACAGAAATAAACGTGATGCAAAAATGGAGTAGCCCGTTTTACTGCTAGCTGGGGAGAATCTATGATTGTGACAATAGGTGATTATCTTTGTATGCCACTTGATGCGGCAGGCAATGTAATGAATGAGGTTTACCGAATAGAACGAGCCGCTTTTGCAGCGACCTATCAATAGATTGTGTCCAATGAAAAATTCTTAATTAGAATTGAGTATAAATGCCAAATGAATTTACTTTTGCTGGATTCAAAATAAATAATTTTTTGTTAAAATCTTGAGAAACGCTCTGGTCTAAGCTGTTATAAACAATCAGCTTAGATTGAGAGCGTTTTTTATTTAAGTTAGCAATTGAAATATTTTTAATATTTGTTTTTTTCTTTAAAAAAGAAATTTCAGAATTAGAATTAATTTGAGAGAGCGCCTTTAAAGCTAACTCTTGCCATCTCCTCGCTAAATCCGAATTACTCGAATGATAATTCGCCCAGCCCCTTTCTTTAAGCACTTGAGCCACCCGGTTCAAAGCCGTTTGTGGATTTAATACCTCTTCCAGACTCCACCCTTTGGGCTGAAGATGTGCTTCGTTGTTAATCTGACCTATACCTACATCGACTCGATATTGTTTAGTGGCGATTAATGCTTCGGCCAGGCTTTTGGCTTCATTGAGAGAATCGAAGAATTTTGATTTTGCCGTTTGGGGTTTCCCCGGAAGATTCCAGGCAATGGTGTAGTAATGACAGTTGGATTCGTGGGCGATAATCGAGAGAAGTTCTTTTTCATCTAATAGATAGAAGCTACAAAAATAGTTGCAGAAGCATAGGGATTAGATAAGGAGTCATCAAAGCTTCGCGGCTCATTCCGTGCGATGGATGGGTCTGGGGACAAAAAAATACACTTTTTTGTTATATGGGTTGTTTAAAAAAAATAAGTAGCTTAACCATTTAAAATGTATATATAAAGTTATGAAAATAAAAATTCCGCCTCCGTAGCTCAGGGGATAGAGCAGCGGTTTCCTAAACCGTTGGTCGCATGTTCGATTCATGCCGGGGGCATTGGGGGAATTACTATGAATAAATCCGATCTTATAGAACAAATCATGTCGAAGGCCAATTTACCCAAGAAGCAGGCGGAGGATACTGTGAACTTGGTTTTTGATTTAATGTGTGGGGCCCTGATGAGAGGGGATCGTATCGAAATTAGGGGCTTTGGCAGTTTTGTGGTTCGCAGTTATGGCTCCTATAAGGGTAGAAACCCACGCACCAACCAATCGATAGAAGTAAAACCAAAAAAACTTCCTTATTTTAAGGTGGGCAAAGAACTGAAAGAACGAGTTGATGCAGGAAGTGCTTTACACCATGCTTGATGACCTTTCTCTTTTGAATTTACTAAAAATCTTTTTTACCGTTGGATTAGGGAAAAAGGCCTTTCATGTTCTTTACAAGAATCTGCCTTCTGCTTCTTTGAATTTACTTCAGGATGAAGCCTGGATTTATGCTCAACTGGAGCAAGTTCCCTTAAAAGAGGAAAGTAAACGACAAAAAATATTGAGCGATTATGCCTCCGAAGAAATTTTAAGACGGGCGGAAAAAGAAATTTTGTGGATGAAGGAAAGAGGGGGCAAAATCCTCAGTTTTTTGGATCCCGCCTATCCAGATCTACTCAAAGAAATTCCTGATGCAGCGCCTCTTCTTTTTACTCAAGGCAAGCTGGACACTTTCAGCACTCATTTCCCTCTCGCTTTTGTGGGCACTCGGGAGTGTAGCGATTATGGGAGAAAAGTAGTTGAAAGTTTTATTTCAGAACTTCAAGGTCAGAACTTCCTGATTGTAAGCGGCTTTGCAAGAGGGATTGATACTTGTGCCCACGAAGCGGCGCTCCGTCACAATTTGCCGACCGTTGGGGTTTTGGGAACGGGCCTGGATCTGGTTTATCCCAGGGAAAATCTGAAATTGTTTCAGCCGATGATTGAGCGAGGTGCCTTTGTCACTCAGTATGCCACAGAGACCCTTCCTCAAGCCTGGAATTTCCCCGAGCGTAATCGTTTGATCAGTGGCTTATCCAAAGGAGTCCTCCTCGTGGAAGTGCCCGAAAAAAGTGGGGCGCTGATTACAGCAAAGTTTGCGCTGGAGCAGGGCAGGGAGGTGTTTGCCGTCCCTGGTTCAATATTCTCAAAGAATAATGCCGGAGTTCATCGTTTAATCCAGGAAGGCGCAAAGTTGGTGACGAGTATTTCGGAAGTGCTCGAAGAATTTTTGCAGTTTCAGTCTCTTTATCAGTTTGGGCAGGCTAAAAAAACTTTGCCTTCTGAAAAAAGCCAGAATAAAGAGGCAGGCCCTGAAGGATTGAAAAACAGAATCGCTGAAGACTTGAAGGGTTCTGAAGCTCGCTTATATACTTGTTTGTCGGAGGATGCCTTGCATGTCGATCAACTCGTCGAAAAATCGGGACTGGGTTCTTCGGAGGCGATTGGGATACTCACCGATTTAATGCTGAGGGGTTATGTCAATGAACTCCCCGGAAAGTTTTTTGTAAAAGCAGAAAATTAAAAGGTAAAAAAATGTCCAAAACTCTCGTGATTGTTGAATCTCCTTCCAAAGCGAAGACCATCGGTAAATATTTGGGAAAAAACTATTCGGTGAAGGCGTCGGTGGGCCATGTGAAAGATCTGCCGGTGTCAAAGCTGGGTGTCGATATCAAAAATGATTTTGAGCCGACCTATGAAGTGATTAAAGGAAAGAAAAAAGTTATTGATGAAATCAAATCTGCCGCCGAGAAATCCGATTACGTGTTTCTGGCAACCGATCCGGATCGTGAGGGAGAGGCCATTGCCTGGCATATCGCCGAAGAAATAAGTTCAAAAAGCAAGGCTATCAAAAAAACCAAAAAAGATTCCAAAATTGCCAAAAAGCTTGAGGCTCCAGTAACTGCGGCCTCCGATAAAATTCAACGGGTGCTTTTTCATGAAATTACCAAGAAATCTATTTTAGAGGCCATTGCGCACCCTTTAGCCTTAAATCAAAGTCTGTTCGATGCCCAGCAAGCACGGCGTGTGCTCGATCGCCTGGTGGGTTATCAAATCAGCCCTCTGCTCTGGGAAAAAGTGCAACGGGGCTTATCGGCGGGGCGTGTGCAATCGGTGGCGGTTCGGATTATCTGCGAGCGCGAAGCCGAGATTGAAAAGTTTGTAAGTACCGAATACTGGAGTTTGGAAGCTCAGCTCGAAGGAAGCAAGGCGCCCTCTTTTGTGGCGAAGTTAATGGGCAAAGAAGGAAAAAAAATCGAGTTGGGAAATAAAGAAGTAACCGAGCAGATTAAAGAGGAAGTTTCCAAAACTCCTTTTATTCTCAAAGAAGTTCTTAAAAAGGAGCGACGACGCCAGCCTTCCCCGCCTTTTACCACCAGCACCCTCCAGCAAGAGGCCGCGCGAAAGTTGGGGTATTCGGCTAAGAAGACCATGATGCTGGCCCAAAAACTTTACGAAGGTGTGGAAGTGAGTGAAGGCGAAACGGCCGGTTTAATTACCTACATGCGTACCGATTCGACTCGCCTATCCCCCGACTCCCTTGTTGAAGTCCGCGAATTCATCCTTAAAAATTATTCCAAAGATTATTTGCCTGAAGCTGCGATTGTCTACAAAAGCAAGAAGGCGGCGCAGGATGCCCATGAAGCCATTCGCCCCACGTCTCTGCAATATGACCCTGCCCTGGTCGCAAAATCTTTGAGCGCTGATGAAATGAAATTGTACGAACTCATCTGGAAGCGTTTTATCGCCTGTCAGATGTCTCCCGCTGTGTTTGATCAAACCACTTTTAATATCAGCGCAGGGCCTTATGATTTCAGGGCGACGGGTTCGGTGATGAAATTCCCGGGCTTTATTGCCGTGTATCTGGAAGGCAAAGACGATACTGCGGATGAAGATGAAGAGAAGAGACTCCCCAATCTGGCAGCCCCGGAAAATTTAAAATTGTTGGATCTGCTTCCCGAACAGCATTTCACCCAGCCTCCCCCCCGCTTTACCGATGCTTCACTCGTGAAAGAATTGGAAGAAAAGGGAATTGGACGGCCTTCTACCTATGCGAGTATTCTTTCGACGATCGTGGATAAAAAATACATCAGCAAAGAACAGAATAAATTCAGGCCTACGACCTTGGGCAATATCGTCAATAACCTTTTGGTCAATCATTTTCCCGATATTTTAAATGTTCAGTTCACCGCAAAAATGGAGGACGAATTGGATGACGTCGAAGAAGGCAAGCTTGCTTGGCGAGACACCATAAAAAAATTCTACACCACTTTTGATGCCACTTTGCAAAAGGCAAAGGTGCAAATGAAAGATATCAAGCGGCAAGAAATTAAAACAGATTTTGTGTGTGAAAAATGTGGACGACCCATGGTGGTGAAATTCGGACGTCACGGGGAATTTCTGGCCTGCATTGGATATCCTGAATGTAAAAGTACCAAGGAAATCGCCAAAGCGGAGGATGGAGCTTATGCCATCCAGGAAACCCCCACCACTACTGAAGTGTGCGATAAATGCGCTTCTCCCATGTTGGTGAAACGGGGACGCTTTGGTAGTTTTCTGGCCTGCTCTAAATATCCCGAATGTAAAAGTACCAAAGCCATTTCCATTGGAGTGAACTGCCTTCAATGCTCGGCCCCTCTTGCCGAAAGAAAATCAAAACGGGGAAAGTCTTTCTACGGCTGTACCGCTTATCCCAAATGCACCTTCGCCTTGTGGGACAAACCGGTAAATGAGGCCTGTCCTCAATGTGGTTCTAAATATCTTTTGGTGAAATATTCCAAAAAAGAGGGCGAGAAAAAAGTGTGCCCCGGCAAAGACTGTGGCTATCAATTGATGGCAGAAGGCGCTTAATTGTGCACTTCCCGATACAACTGTTTTTTTGGGCTCACAAATAAACCGTAAAAGTCCAACTCATATTCAGTTCACCATTCTTTAAATATTTTTCAGGAGGTTTTGAAAAAGGGGAAGAATCTTTGAAAGTTTGGAGCACCTCCCGGTCGTAGCTTCCCACTCCCGATCCTTTAATGATAAATAAATGGGAGGTTTTTCCATCGGGATCTAGACTTATGCCTACGACACATTCAATTCGATTCACTTTAACCTTTTCATTCATCAAATAATTTCTCACCGAGGGAATAGGGTTCCAGCGCAGCTTTAAGATTCGTTTCATTTTAACAAAATAAGAAATCTCCTGCAGTTTCATCGCATTCAAATAAGTTTTTCCACCGAGGGTATAATCGGGTAAAAATTCCTGAGAACTGGAAGTTCCAGTTCTGCCGTAGGCCAGGCCTGAATCCAGGCTTTTGAAATCAAGACTGGGAGCAGAGTTGAGCTTGGGGGCCTCGGGTTTTGTAAAATTTTTGGCAAGGTCTTGTGGTTTCAAGCTGAGGTCTTTAGGTTGTTTTGGGGTTTCTTTGGGAGCTTCTTCAGGATTAGGTTTGGCGGTATTTTTTTCTTTTTCTGTAAGTATTCTTTTGCTGGGGCTTACTGCCTTTTTGGGAGTGGATCTTACAGTCGGAGCCACTTGTTCTTTTTTTACCGAAGAATCATATTCCGCCAGTTTGTTCGCCTTCTCGGGTTTCTTTGAGAGGGCTGGCTTGTCAATATCCACAATTTGGCCCAGCATCGCAGGATCAATCCACACTACTTTTTTATCTTTCTTTTCTTCAAATAAGTTGGTTTTGGATTTTGGCAAAAAAAGGAAAATTAAAATAAGAATCAGATGAAGTAGCAGAGAACAAAAAACGAAAAGGAGTAGTTTGTTGGATGTTTTTTGCTCAGCAAGCATGAGTGATCAACCCAGTAAAATATTCTTAAGCCAGAGTAGTGCAACAAAGCCAGCAAGGCCGAACGCGTAAGGGCTGTATTGGGTGTATTCTTCTTTTAAAATTGTGCCCGCGAAAAGGAGTCCAAAAAAACAAAGACAGAGGTTCAATTTTTTTAAATGATTTTGAATGGCTCTTAGATCCGAGTTTTGTTTTTTTGAGGTAAAATTCATTTCACCGCGGTTCATTTTTTTGAGGATTTTAGCCAGATCCTGGGGAAGCTGCAGGTAAGTCAGTACATTTTGCTTGAGTGTATCGATGACAAATTCACCTAAGGTTTTATTTTTTCCCAAAACAAATTTTTCTGCATAGGGAATAATAATGGAAAGCGGATTTAAATCTGGATCCAAATGAGTAGAAAGGCCAAGCAGTAGAATCATGGCCCGTTCCAGCAAGGCCCAATCTTTGGGGACATTAAAGGCGTGGAGCAGTTCTGAAAAACTCACATCCAATTTTTTGAATTCCACTATATCTTGTAGAGAAGCGACATTATTCAAATTAAAATCTTTAATTTGTTCAAGCTTGATGTCTTTTAGCCGATCATAAAAAAAATCGACAATTTTATCGAAGCTTTCTTCATTTTCCTCATGGGCGATAAATCCCATATCTTTGAGCGCCTTTCGGATGAGTTCATTGTCACGACGAATGATTCCCTCAATGAGCACTGCGGCTCCTGCACGCATGGCATCCGAAATTCTGGCGGTAGCGCCGAAATCCATGAAAACGATTTTGAAATTTTCACCCTCTCCCTTACCCCCTCCCCTTGGAGGAGAGGGTTGGGATGAGGTGTTTTCCACACTCACCAAAAAATTTCCAGGATGTGGATCGGCATGATAAACTCCATCTATAAAAATTTGTTTACAGTAGGCATGGATGAGTTTTTTTGCAATCTCGCTAGGGCTCACTCCCAATTGCTTTAGCTGGTCTACTTGGGAAATTTTAATGCCTTCCATGAATTGCAAAGTGAGAATACGATCGGTGCTGTACTGCCAATACACTTTCGAAAAGAGAAAATCTTTTTCGTCCTTCAAATTATTTTGCACCCATTCCAGATTTTTGCCTTCATTGATAAAGTTCAATTCCTGAAGCACGATGGAAGAAATTTCCTCAAAGGTTTGTTTGAGTTGGTAATGAGGAAAGAAAAGATCTAAAAACCAAAAAATCCGCCTTAAGATTTTCAGATCCTGATTCACGATTGTTTCGATATCCGGATATTGGACCTTGACCGCTACTTTCTCTCCCCCCTTCAAATAGGCCACATGCACTTGTCCCAGAGAAGCGCTGGCCAGTGGGGTTTTGCTGAATTCCTTGAAAATCTCATCGGGTTTTTTTTGGAATTCTTCTAAAAAACGTTGTTCGATTTCTTCGTAAGGGCAGGGGGGGACTGCATCTTGCAATTGCTCCAGGTTTTTTGTGTAGGCCTCGGGCAAAAAATGGGTCAAAATACTAATCGTTTGACCTACCTTAATGAAGAGCCCCTGAAGTTTAAGGATGGTTTTTAACAAGCGTTGGGCGTTTCTAGCATGGGCCCAGAGCAGGATCCTTTGATGAAGTTTTCTAGGGATAGTCCAATAGAGCAGTCCAAGGAAAAAATAGGAAACAAAGAGGTGCAAGGCACAGACATAGGCCTTAACAAAGCGAAGTTTTGACTTGGTTTTCATGAAAAGAGAAGATAGGCAGCTTATTTATGAAAGTTCAAGTTTCTCGAATATCCGACGAAGGTTTTTTTCAGAATTTTTCTGATAAAGACCCTTGGGCGAAGAAAAAATTTGAGGAGGCCTTTCAAGAGCATTGGAAAAAGGGAGAGCCCCTCCAGGGCTTTTTGAAAATCCAGAAAACGGGTGCCAACCTCTCTTTTACGGGGGAATTAACCCTTGATTACCATGGGACTTGTGACCGTTGTCTTGTCCCCTTTGTGATTCCCATGAAAGTTCAGAGCCAGCGCTGGATGGCGCCGCTCAAAGAATCGCAGCGTCAACGCGACATCGAGGCATCGGAAGATGTCGAGCTGAGTGCCGAAGACGTCAATTTCAGCTTTTACAAAAGCAATGAAATCGATTTGGGTGAAATGCTGGTGGAGCAGACTTTTTTGGATTTACCAATGGTGTTTTTGTGCCAACCCGCATGCAAAGGTTTATGTAAGGTTTGCGGTGGAAATTTGAATGAGAAAGACTGCCAGTGTGAGGAAAAACAACGCATGAAAGAATCTCCGTTCAGAATTCTGGGGAAGTTGGATGTAAAAAGATAGCATGCTTGTTTGGCGCTTGGTCCACAGATTTTGATACCAATACCTCCGCAGGAATCCGATAAGCAAATAATACTAAAATTCTGCTTTGCATTTTTTTACTTTAGTTTAATATGTTGCAGTTACTTAAATTTTTGGATTCCAGGGGGTATACATGAATAAAGCGAGAATTTTATCTTTCGTCGTTGGTTTTGCGTTACCTATTTTCTTGTTTCAAATTTCTTCTTTTTCTCAAGTTTTTCAACAGAGCAATACCTCTTGTGAATATCATTTGGTACTCTGTGACTCAGTTGCAGGCTCAGGTCTAACCTGTTCTGGAGGGTCTGAAAGTAGTGCCCATAGCGTTGCCTGCAAAAATTCTTCAACTTTTGCAGATTTCAATGGGGATGGATTTCCTGATTGTGTCGCCCTTCGCGCTGGAGAGCAAGGGAATGCAGCGTTTAGCATACTATTGGGAAATGGGCCTGGGAATGATTGTGGCGGGTTAACCGAGCAATTTGATTCGAACGTCTTAAACTATACGCCCAATCCTATAAATACTGTGGGTTCCATGGGTTCTGTTTCTGTAGGTCGTTTTTCAGCTACGCCGGATCTCACGTCGATTTTTTTCCCCCAATATTCAGATTACGAAATTACAATTTTTTCAAATCCTGATGCTTCTGGGGGTTATGGCCTTGATGGTTCAACGGTCACCCCTTCTCATCTCTCTTGGCTTCCGAAATATGGGGTGGCAAGCCCTACAGTGGCTCAGCCTACTTCTGCTGTCTTTGAATGTGCTGGAAGTGATGTTGCTGGAAATAAAGTGGTGCCACTCATTGATCAGAGTTCTCCGTCTAATCTGATTTTAGCTGTTTTTGATGCCTCTGGAACGCGTACGGATGTGGATACGGGAGTCCTCGCGGACACGACAGCCAGTGCCTCCATCGCTGTGGGAGATTTGAATAACGATCAAAATAAGGACGTCGCGATAGCCCTTAATGATAGCGTCAATGGGAGCAAGATTATTCTCTGTGATTTTACCGGAAAATGTCCCTCCAGCATGACTTATTTCTGTGACTACTACGATGTAGGCAGTGGCGCCTCGAATCCTCGTCCAACCTCCATTGCCATCGGTGATTTTAACGGGGATGGTTGGGGGGATATTGTCTATACCACCCCAGGCCTCACCGCTACCCCAGGGGCTGGTCAAGAAGGCAGGGGGATTCATTATTTAATAAATGGGCAAAATGGGGGATTCAATTTATCGAATTACCGTGTGTATGCGCCCACGACTACTGGAGAGCCATTTGCACTGACAACAGGTTGCTTTAATAATGACAATGCGGAGGACGTGGCTTTTACCTACCAGGATGACACAAATAATGTGAGTAGTGGACGGGTGGTGGTATTCAACTCTGCTTTCTCCAGTGGTGCTTACGCCCCGTCGAACACCGCTTTGCCGTTGAGCTTTGGGGCAGGCAAGTTTCTTGAGGCTACAGGGATTAGTTCTTCGAATTTCGATCTTGCCGGAGGGGATGATCTGATTGCCCTGGCCACTGCGCCCTCATTAGAAAGAAAAGCCTTTGTTTTCATGAATAGCTTGGAGAGCATTGTTTCCAATGCAGGTTCAGATATTTCTACATTAGTCGGAGTTGCAACCGTTGTGAGCGGTGAATGTTCTACTAATCCGGCGGATGCATCCGCTATCTTTTCTGCTTCCTGGTCCGTGGCTGTTGTGACGGGCGATTCAAATTACACTTCTTCAGGGACAAGTACTCTAGTCCCCACTTTTACTTTTAATACTCCGGGCACCTATGATCTGACCTTAACCTGCTCCAGCCGATGTGGAAAAGTGCCTTCTGACTTTGCCCACGATACAAAGAGGGTGACGGTCCTCTCCAAGGCATCCACTCCAAACCCAGGAGGAGGAAACCAAAATGTAAATAATTGTGGAAATAACGTCTGTGACCTCGGAGAATCGTGCGATGGCACGGCCTGTGGTCCTGTTCCCAGCGGATACACTTGTGTCAATTGTCAGCTGGTGCAGGATACCGGCGGGGGAAATACAAGTAATATCGATGGCGGATCTAACAATAACAACGGTAATAGTAATAGTGGAAATCAGAACAATTCAGGAAATGGCCAAGGACAAACTGGCGCACAAGTTGTGGGTGGCCAGACCACCCTCACAGATTCACAAGGTAACCCTTTAGATAATCAAGGAGGTTGTGTGGCTTCTCTTAATCCCGCGGTAAATTCCAATAAGACTCCGGTCTTTTTCTATGTGGGGCTTGTGGCTTTTTTGGTCGCACTGCGCTTTAGAAGAAGCTCTGCCTTAAAGGGCGTTTTTTCACTCTCTTTAATCCTTCTGAGTTTAATGCTTTTTAATCCACCCGCTAAAGCAGATCCTTCCTTTGGTTTAAATTTCTTTAAACCTGCGATGGATGATTCAGAATATTATTCTGTTTATGGCTCTCCCACTCTACAGCAGGGGAAATTTCATTTTGGGTTATGGTTTGATTATGCCCGACGTCCTTATGAAGTAGGAAATTCCAATTTTGTACGGCAGTCTGGAATAAGCGACAACGTGCTTATTGCCGATGCCCTTGCTTCTTACGGAGTCTTGAACTGGTTGGATGTAGGTATTCGTATGCCCGTGTATCTTTGGGAAAGTATCAATGCCCCCGCCTTGGGAAGATTGGATGAGGCTCATACTGAAATGGGCGATTTGGAGTTTGCCCTAAAATTTAAAATTTTAGACCGTAAGAAACACCATGTGGGTGTGAGTTTACTGCCTTATCTCTCTATTCCTAGCGCCACGAATGCTGCGACCAATTTTACCGGTAATGGGGATTTCTCAGGAGGAGGCAAGCTGATTGTCGATTTCAAACCCCACAAACGAGTTTCTGTGGCCGCCAACGTGGGTTACGAAATGCGCAGTCCAGTGCTGGATGTTGCAGGACATTTGATCGATGATCAATTTCAGGGGGGCTTGGGGGTGTCGGTAGATGCCCTTCCTAAAAAACTCAAAGTGATTGCTGAAGCGGAAGTAAAAACAGTGAAATTTTTTGAGGATAGACGAACCAGTCCTCTGGAAGCACGTTTGGGGGGACGATATAGCTTTAAAAATGGCATCGATGTAAATTTTGGTGGGGGGATGGGGATGACCAATGGGATCACTGCTCCTGCTTATCGCGCCTTTACAGGGGTGACTTATACGAAGAGACCTCCAGATGAGTTGGAAATAAAAAATACAGGCGATGAACTCCCTCTCAAAGACGATCAAGACGTCTATTTGGTGGGCGATGAAATTCGCATGGCCGAAAAACTATTTTTTGATTATGACAAGTTTAATATCCGCGAAATCAGTAAACCTATCTTAGGTAAAGTAGCCGCTTTTTTGAACAAGCATGTCGAACTGAAACGCGTGAGAGTAGAAGGGCATACCTGTGATCTGGGCTCCGATCGCTACAATCAAAAACTTTCTCAAAATAGGGCGCAGTCTGTGGTCGATCACTTGGTAGGGCAGGGTGTCGATGCTGGCCGTTTGAGAGCGGTGGGTTATGGAAAGGCCAAGCCTATTGTTCCCAATAGTGATGAATCTCATCGGGAACAAAATCGCCGGGTGCAGCTCTTTGTTGAAGAACGTAATTAAGTTCCCGTTGTACTAGTTGACAGGGGGCTTGCTTCTGGTGTAGCGCAGCACCTCGTTTTCGATTCATTATTTATAGTCCAGAAGAGGGTTATCATGCCAGTTCCTAAGAGAAAAACAAGCAAATCCAGGCGCGATATGCGACGCGCAACTCATAAACTTACAGCAACTCAATTTAATAAGTGCAATCGTTGCGGTTCACCTAAGTTGCCACATCGGGTCTGTGCCCACTGTGGTTTTTACAAGGGTAAAGAAGTTATTGCGATGGAGTGAGTTTTGCCAAATACGAGTGTAGAAAACAAAATTATTCGAATTATCTCTGAACAGTTGGGTATTTCCGAAGATGAAATACAAGGGGATTCTAATTTTGTCGAAGATTTGGGCGCAGATTCTTTAGATATTGTTGAGCTCATTATGGCCATGGAAGAAGAGTTTGAAATGGAAATTCCTGATGAAGAGGCAGAAAAGCTTCTTATGGTTCAGGACGTGGTCGAGTACGTCAAAAAACGTGTAAAATGAAACTTGTTTTAGCCTCTGACCATGCCGGTTATTTTCTTAAAAACACCTTACGAGATTTTTTAATCCAAAAAAAAATAGATTGTGTCGATTTGGGTCCTTTTTCGACAGCTTCTGTAGATTATCCGGATTTTGCGCATCTGCTTTGTGAGCAAATCCAGCAGGGCAGGGCAGAAGCGGGTGTCCTCATCTGTGGAACGGGTGTGGGTATTTCTATTGCTGCCAATAAAATAAAAGGCATTCGTGCTGCAGTGGTATCCGATTTGTTTTCAGCCCGAATGGCCAAGGAACATAATAATGCAAATGTACTTGCCTTGGGGGCCAGGATTTTAGATGAAGAGAAAGCAAAAAGAGTGCTCTGGGCCTGGTTAAAAGCAAAGTATGCAGGGGGAAGGCATCAACAGCGCTTGGATCAGATTAAGAATTTAGAATCCCTTTAATTACTAACAAATAGGTTCCACTATATGTCTCTACTCCAATCTCAAGATCCTGAAATTGCCGAAGCCATCCAGTTTGAGACCGAACGACAAGAATATAAGCTCGAAATGATTGCGAGCGAGAATTTTGTCAGCAAGGCCGTGATGGAGGCCCAGGGTTCAGTGCTTACCAATAAATATGCGGAAGGCTATCCGGGAAAGCGCTATTACGGGGGCTGCGAGTATGCAGATGTGGCTGAAAATCTGGCCATCCAGCGCGCCAAAAAACTTTTTAAGGCCGATCATGTGAATGTGCAACCCCATTCGGGGTCACAGGCCAACATGGCAGTTTATTTTTCCTTCTTAAAGCCTGGAGACAAGGTCTTGGGAATGAGTCTCTCTCATGGGGGGCATCTCACCCACGGTTCTCCGGTCAACTTTTCGGGTTTTCTTTTTGATGTTTCTTCTTATGGTTTAAATAGTGAGACTGAAACCATCGATTTTAATCAAGTTCGTGATTTAGCTCTAAAGAATAAACCCAAACTCATTGTAGTAGGAGCCTCTGCTTATCCCCGTCAAATTGACTTCAAAAAATTTCGTGAAATTGCCGATGAAGTAGGTGCTCGCATCCTGGCCGATATTGCTCATGTTGCGGGTCTTGTAGCCACTGCTCTCCATCCCGATCCAGTTCCCCATTGTGAATATGTGACCACGACTACCCACAAAACCCTCCGCGGGCCTCGAGGGGGCATGATTCTGTGTCAGGAGGCCTATGCGAAAGAAGTGAACAGTAAGATTTTCCCTGGTATTCAAGGTGGACCGCTGATGCATGTGATTGCTGCAAAAGCGGTGGCATTTAGAGAAGCACTCTCTGCTGATTTCAAGGTTTATGCGGCTCAGGTGATTCAAAATGCCCAGGCCTTGGCGGTCACTCTAATGGCCAAAGATTTTCGCTTGGTTTCGGGCGGGACAGACAATCATTTAATGTTAGTAGATCTTTCTCCAAGAGGTCTTACCGGAAAAGAGGCCGAAGAGGCCTTGGGTAAGGCAGGCATTACCGTGAATAAAAACACGGTGCCCCAGGAAAAACTCTCTCCCTTTGTCACCAGCGGTATTCGTATAGGTACGCCAGCCCTGACGACTCGTGGCATGAAAGAAAATGAAATGAAGCAGATTGGAAACTGGATTTCAGACATTTTGAACGATATAAAAAATGAATCTCTTCAACAGAAGATTAAGACTGAGATCAAAGAATTTTGTAAAAAATTTCCACTGTATCTTTAATAAATTATAGCTGTTCAGGTAACGCCCTGCTGTCCACTTATGAAATGCCCTTTTTGCGCCTACATCGATACCAAAGTGATCGACTCCCGCCTTTCCAAAGAGGGTGCGGAAATTCGTCGTCGTCGTGAATGCGATGAGTGTCAAAAACGTTTTACTACCTACGAGCGTGTGGAAGAAGTTTTGCCCATGGTGGTGAAAAAGGATGGACGACGTGAGGCCTTTGACCGAGCAAAAATTATCGGAGGTCTCATGCGGGCCTGCGAGAAGCGGCCTGTTCCCGTTCAAACCGTCGAAAAAATTGTGGATCAAATCCAGGCAGACTTCATCGAACGGGGAGAAAAGGAAATCCCCTCTACCCTGATTGGCGAACGCATTATGGATGGGCTCAAAAGCCTGGATAATGTGGCCTATGTGCGCTTTGCTTCCGTTTACCGATCTTTCAAAGACATGGACGAGTTTGTCGATTTGATTAAAACACGTGAAAAAGAAGAGAAAAGTGAAAAGTAAATTTTCTGAGTTTGATCGTCTTCAAATGTCCGAAGCTATTGAGCTTGCAGGGCACGCTTTAAAAACTTCTCCCAACCCTCAAGTGGGTGCTGTTCTTTGTGTAGGAACTGAAATTTTTGCTACAGGTTTTCATCAAGCAGCGGGATGTCCTCATGCTGAAATAGAAGTTTTCAACCAATTAAAAGAAATCCCAAAGAATGCTACCCTATACGTTACGCTGGAGCCCTGTTGTCATATCGATAAACAGACAGCTCCCTGCAGCGATGCGATTCTAAAAAGTGGAATTAAAAAAGTGGTCGTAGGTTGCTTGGATCCTAATCCGGCAGTTCAAGGGAAAGGTGTTCGTCTCCTTCGTAAAAATGGACTTCTTGTAGAAGTAGGTTGTTTAAAAGAGCAATGTGAGGATTTGATTCGTCCTTTTCAAAAATGGATCACGCAAAAAAAACCTTATCTCATTTTAAAATCTGCGATGACCTTGGATGGAAAGATTGCCGACTCTCAAGGAAATTCCAAATGGATCAGCTCCAAAGAATCTCGCAAGAAAGTTCATGAACTCCGCGCAAAAGCAGATGCTATCATGGTAGGCGCTGGAACAGTAAAAGCGGATGATCCTCTTTTGACGGTAAGAGAAGTGAAAGGAGAAAATCCTCTCAGGATTATTATCGATCCAAACTTGAGTTTGAATAGTTCTTATCAGGTTTTTCAGAGCGCTAAGGAAACTCCTACTCTTTTGGTGATTCATGAAAATTTGAAAGACAAAAAGAAATTGAAAAGTTTCCGTCAAATGGGAGTCGAAATCCTTTTTTGTAAATTCAAAAAAGAAAAAATGGATTGGCAGAATTTAATGCAGCAATTGACCTCAAAAAATATCACTCAAATTTTGGTAGAAGGTGGGGCAGCTCTTTCTTCTTCTTTGCTCGAAATAGGTTTTGTGGATGAACTGCAGCTCTTTATAGCTGTTAAAATATTGGGGGGACTGGGTTTGCAGTTGTTTCAAAATTTCGAGAAAAAGAAATTGTCAGAGGCTTGTTCTTTTCAGCTAGTGGAACAAGAAAGTGTTGGGGGTGATTTGTGGATGAAGTTGTATCCATTGATACCCAAAAATGAAGCCTAGGAAAGTACTCGAAAAGTTGGAAGTTTTTTGAGGGCTTTTTCGAAAGTGACTGTGTAGTCACAAGCCTCTTGTTTATTGACCCAGCCGATGAGGCAATCGCTAAAGTCTACCTTAGTTTCGGAAAATTCTTCCAAGGCCTTCCAAACCAAGTCGCTTCTCTCAAACAGGAATTGTCGTACCCCTAAAATTTTTTGAACTACTTGTACAATGTTGTCGTGTTTTAATTTGTAACAAGATTCTAAAACCCAGACCATTTCACAGACCACAATTAAAGAAATAAACATTTCTTCCTGCTTCTCAATGAAACGCGAGGCAATTTCATGTTGAATTTTATCATCGGCCACCAGGTAACGGATGAGGATATTCGTGTCTAAACCAATCATTTGCTTCCTTTTCTTTTTCGCTCCTGGATTACCTGATTCATCTCTTCTAAAGAAACAGCAGGGCCTTTATGAAATTTTTTAAGTAGGCCCTTTAGGCTACTCACTTCAGTGTGAAGAGGTTTTAGTAAAATTTCTCCCCCCTTAGAAATGATATACTCGAGTCGGTCACCACTTTTAATTTTTAAAAAATCCCTCACTTCTAAAGGGATGGTAGTTTGGCCTTTGCTAGTCAAGGTGGATACTGACATATTGTTCCTTATTTATTAATTAGTTCCTTACTTTACAGTAAGGAATATTATAAATATTGTCAATTTGGTTTATTTTTTTATTGCCCTCCTCAATTTTATCAGGCTATCGCTTTCACCCATGTTTACCGGAATTATTGAAGGCCAGGGACAAATCACCCAAATAGAAAAATTGAAGCATTCACTTCGAATGAGTGTCCGTTCCCCATTCTCTCTTTCCAAAGAAAAACTGGGCGATTCTATAGCCGTGGATGGTTGTTGCCTGACGATCACTCAAAAAAAAGGATCTACTTTTAGTGTAGACATCTCTCCGGAAACCCTTGTTAAAACTTGTCTGGCGGACTGTCAGCAAGGGAGTTTGGTGAACTTGGAAAGAGCTCTCAGGTTGGGAGACCGGCTGGGCGGGCATTGGGTGCAAGGTCATGTGGATACGGTGGCGACTATTGGCGCTATCCGCTGGACCCAAGAAAAGGACGGTAAATATTTATGGCTCAAGATCGCTTATCCTAAAAACCTGCGAAAATATTTGGTGAGCAAAGGTTCCATCACGGTGAGTGGCGTGAGTTTGACGATTAATGATTTAAAAAAAGACACTTTTGAATTGTGCCTGATTCCTCACACCCAGAAGATGACGACATTGACAGCCAAAAAAGTGGGGGATAGGGTCAATTTAGAAGTGGATATTCTGGTAAAATATGTAGAAAGTATTCTGGGTAAATCATGAACAAACTCCCTCAAGATTTGGAATCCTTAATGAAATCGGTAGAACGTGTTGAAGTGGCCCTCGAAGAATTTCGTGCGGGTCGCATGGTGATTTTGGTGGATGATGAAGATCGGGAAAATGAGGGAGATCTTGCCTTTGCGGCGGAGAAAGTTACGCCGGAAGCCATCAACTTCATGGCCAAATATGCGCGAGGCCTCATTTGCCTGACTCTCACCCAGGAAAAAGCGCAAAGTCTGGACATGCCACTGATGGTGGATGCCCGGAATAATGATTCCGCTTTTGGCACTCCTTTTACCGTTTCGGTGGATGCCCGACAGGGCATCAGCACCGGCATTTCTGCTGCAGACCGATCTCACACCATTCAACTGGCCATTCGAGAGGATGCGAGGCCTTCTGATTTTGTTCGCCCGGGGCATATTTTCCCCTTGCGAGCGGCAGAAGGTGGGGTGTTGGTCCGCACCGGGCAAACGGAAGGCTCAGTGGATCTGGCAAGATTGGCCGGATTGAAGCCTGCGGGGGTGATCTGTGAGATCATGAACGAAGATGGAACCATGTCGCGCCGGCCCGATTTGGAAGTTTTTTCAAAAAAACATCAACTGCAGATTGTTTCGGTGGCGGATATCATTCGCTATCGTTTGAGAAATGAATCTCTGGTGTCGCGTGCCTCGGAGGCCGAGCTTCCGACTGAGCATGGAAATTTCAAAATCATCGTTTTCGATAATAAAATTGATAACCGTCATCATGTGGCTTTAGTGAAGGGAAACATTGAAGAGCAAAAAGAAGTTTTGGTTCGGGTGCATTCCGAATGCCTCACCGGAGATGCCTTTGCTTCTTATCGTTGTGATTGTGGGCCGCAGTTGCATCAGGCCATGAAGATGATAGAAGCCCAGGGGTCGGGAGTGATTTTGTATATCCGCCAGGAAGGTCGTGGTATTGGCTTGATGAATAAAATCAAGGCCTATCGTCTGCAGCAACAGGGAATGGATACGGTGGAAGCCAATGAAAAATTAGGGTTCAAGCCCGATTTGAGAGATTATGGAATTGGGGCTCAAATTTTGGTGGATTTGGGAATCAAAAAAATTCGTTTAATAACCAACAATCCCAAAAAAATTGTGGGCCTTGAGGCCTATGGTTTAGAGATGACGGAGCGGGTTCCCATTGAGATGGCTCCTCATGCCAGTAACAAAGATTATCTAAAAACCAAAAAAGATAAAATGGGGCATTTGCTGGATAAGGTTTGAATTAAAACTCTTATAATATTACCATTGAAAAATGGCGTTAATATTGCCATAATAAATCCCATGAATAATACCAATAATTTAACCACTATCGATAAGTCTGGTCGCCTCGTTCTTCCAAAAAATATTCGAGATCAATTTTTTTTAAAAGAAGGCACGATTTTAGAAATAAATGCCAAGGAGGAAGGGATTTTAATGACCCCTCAAAAACCAAAAGGAAAATTCATAAAGAAAAATGGAATTAAAGTTTTGCATATTGAGGGGGACTTGGAACCTGGTTTTTTAGAGAACCTAGTCAACGATTGCAGACAAGAAAGATAGCAAGGTGAATATTTTCTTAGATACTTCGGCTCTGGTAGCCGCTTTTGTAGACACTCATGAACGTCACAAGTTTTCCCATGCTTGGCTGAACAAAGCCTTGCATCATGTGCCTTTGATGGGGGTTCATAGTATTGCAGAAATGTTCAATAGCTTTTGTCGAATTTATTCAAAAGTCGATTATCCAGTGGATGAAGTACGAGATGTTTTTGAAAATGAACTCAAAAAATTTAAAAAAATTGTTTTAGAAGAAGAAGAGTATCGTGAAGTTATTTGTAAATTATTACATGTGGGGTTAAAAGGGTCTTTAATTTACGACGCTCTCCTCTATCAAGCTGCGTGTAAGGCTAAAGCCGATGTGCTGATTACCTTAAATGCAAAAGATTTTTTAAGATTTGATTGGGGCAAAGTAAAAATTGTCTCTCCCGAGTGAACAACCTATGCAAAAACTAAAATCTTCCTCTATTAAAAAAAATATTTCCATCGAAGGGGTGCGAGTGGGCATTGTGGTCAGTCGCTTTAATTCTCAAATTACATCCAAACTTTTGAAAGGTGCCCTGCAGGCCTTGAAAGAATCTGGTTTAGATGAAGAAGATATCCTGGTCAAAGAAGTCCCTGGTGCTTTTGAAATTCCGCTGGCCTCACAATGGATGCTAGAAAGTGGAGAGGCCAATGTGGATGCGGTGATTTGTTTGGGGGCAGTGATTCGGGGAGATACTTCGCATTATGATTATGTTTGTCAGGGAGTGACTCAGGGAATTATGCAAGTTCAGCTCAACATGGGCACCGTTTTAGGTTTTGGAATTTTAACCACCGACAATGAGCAACAAGCCCTAGATCGCTGTCGAGAGGATGATTCAAACAAAGGTTATGAAGCCGCAAAAGTGGTGCTAGAAATGCTTGCCTTGGAAGATGAGTTCTATGGGGAATAGAAGAAAGGCTCGCGAGGCCGCCTTACAACTTTTATATCCGATTGATTTGGGAAAATTTTCTCCCCAGGAGCTTTTTCCTTTGTTCTGGAAAAACCAAGCTGAGGAGGAAGGAACCCGGGATTTTACGGAACACCTAGTCTTGGGTGTCACCCACAATTTAAAAGAGATAGACGAGTTACTCGAAAAACATTCTACTCACTGGAAGCTTTCACGCATGTCTATTGTCGACAGAAATATTTTACGTATGGCCGTGTACGAAATTTTATACTGTGAAGATATTCCAAAAAGTGTCACCTTGAATGAAGCAATTGATATCGGAAAAAAATTTGGTACAGAAGATTCGGGGGCCTTTATCAACGGCGTACTGGATAACCTGGCAAAAGGAGTAAAAAATTGATTCGTCTTAGCATTTGCAATACTCCCATGGATTTAGTGGATACCGATCTTTTACTGGTGACGACCTACCTGGACGATCGTCCTCTGAAAGGGAGTGTCGGCCTGATGGATTGGCGATTCAATGGGAGTCTTTCCAGACTCATTCTCAAATCCCGTTTTTCGGGTGAGCGGGGAGAAGCTTTACTAATGCCTACCTGGGGTCGTGTGGAGGCCAACGAATTGATGCTACTGGGAATTGGCGAAAAAAATAAAATTCATGATCCAGACATCCCTCATTTGGTGGGAATGATGGTCGATAAAATTTTGCAAAAGGGAAATACCTCCTTTGCCCTCTCTATTTCCGATTTTATCAGTGGGATGTTCGAGTGGAGAAATGCAGTCAGGTTGTTTATGTCGATGATTGCAGGCAATAAAGAAGACCTCAGTGTTACTTTGGTAGAAGATAAGGCCTTCGTGGAAGATGCCAAGGCGCGCCATATGGATTTTTCTTATGATGTACAGGTGCATTATCAGCTGAATTAACCTCGTACTCAGTCACCGACAAATTGACGACCCGCTGTAATCAATGTGACTGTGCGTTAATTATTGGATCATAATGTTTGTTTTTCTTTCTTGAATCAGCGTCTTCCCTATGCTGTAAGCAAGGGATGAGTATCATCATCCAGGCCCAAAACCTGACCAAGCGCTATGCCGGTTTCCTGGCAGTTGACCATATCAATTTTGAAATTCAAGAAGGCCAATGCTTTGGTTTTCTGGGGCCTAACGGGGCGGGAAAGAGTTCTACCCTCAAGATGATCTACTGTTTTTCATCCGTCACGGACGGGGATTTGTGGGTGCTGGGAAAGAACGTCACTCGAGAGGCCTCGGCGATCAAGCGAGAGATGGGCGTGGTGCCGCAGGAAGACAATCTGGACCCCGATCTTTCGGTGTTCGACAACCTGCTCATCTATGCCAATTATTTTGATATTCCACACGCTGAAGCGAAAAAACGTGCGGAGGAGCTGCTCGATTTTCTGCAACTCTCCGAAAAAAAGAAGGAGCATATCAAAAAACTTTCCGGCGGAATGAAGCGTCGTTTGGTGATTGCCCGGGCGCTCATCAATAAACCCAAAATTTTAATCCTTGATGAACCGACGACGGGCCTTGACCCCCAAGCGCGCCATCTCATCTGGAACAAATTGCGCAGCCTCAAAAAACTGGGAGTCACCCTGGTGCTGACGACGCATTATATGGAAGAGGCCGCTCAACTTTGCGATACCCTGGTGATGATGGATAAAGGAAAGATTCTGACTCAAGGTCTGCCTTCTGTATTGGTGAAGGAATGGGTAGGAAACGAAGTGTACGAAATCAGGGCCCCCAAACCGCTTTTAGAATCTCTCAGCGCGCGCTTTGTTCAAGAGGCCTTTGAATGTGAAAGGGGAGAAGAGGTCCTTTATGTGTTTGTGAGAGAAGGGCAGAAAATCAACGAAGAATTGCATCAATTGTTTGCCCATCATCCCTATCTGCATCGCATGGCCAATTTAGAAGATGTTTTTTTGAGGGTGGCAGGAAGGGATTTGAAGGAATTTTAAATGCTCAAAATCTGTTACCGAAATTACAAAGTCTGGTCTCGCTACATCGGTTCCTCTCTGGTCGCTAATCTTGGCGAACCCTTGCTGTATCTGCTCGCGATGGGTTTTGGAGTCGGGCATTATGTGCAACAAATCGACGGAAGGCCTTATCCGCAGTTTATTGCTCCGGCCCTGGTGGTGGTGGCCATCATGAATGCGGCCACCTTTGAAACCACTTTTTCTTCCTACACGCGCCTGGCCGTGCAAAAAACCTTTGATGCCATGGCGGTCACACCTCTTTCGGTTCGCGATATTGTCTTTGGGGAAATTTTATGGGCGGCCATCAAGGGGATGTTTTCGGCAGTTATCATTATGGCAGTGCTTGCCAGCTTTGGCTTAATCAGAAGCCCTTGGGCCCTGATGGCGCTGCCCTTGGGCTTTGTCGAAGGCCTACTCTTTGCGGCGATTGGCTTACTGGTTTCGGCCTATGCCAATGGTTACGAGGTGTTTAACTACTATTTTACGCTCTTTGTCTCACCGATGTTTTTATTCTCGGGTACTTTTTTTCCGCTCAATCACATGCCCAATCTGGTGCAAAAGTTGGCCTGGATTTTTCCCCTCACTTATGCCTCTCAGGGGGCGAGGGAGGTGTTTTTTGCTATGCCGGGCAAGGTTTATTTTAAGTCATTTTTTTGCCTGTTGCTGATGATGATTCCTCTCACCTATTGGGTTTTGAAGAAGATGGAGAGGAAGTTGATTGTTTGAAAAGAAAGGTGGATAAAGCATCTGAGACGTATTCATTCACAAATTGCGAAACAGGTTTTGAAAGTGCTACAGGAAATGTTTCTGCCTCAGCGAGTCGAATTTTATGAATAAAAAAGCCGTACTCCTCCTTGTCTGCCGCGATGAACCGGGTATTGTCTCCAGGGTTTCCAATTTCATTTTTCAAAATGGCGGAAATATTTTGGATTCGGATCAGCATTGTGATTTGGAGACTCAAACTTTTTTTCTGCGCATTGAATGGAGTTTGGAGAATTTCAAACTGTCACGCGAAGCGGCTCAAAGGCAGATCGAGGCTCTTACCCAGTCCTTTCGCATTAGCACCCAATTAAAATATAACGATTCTCTTGCTCGCCTGGCGCTTTTCGTTTCGAAATATCCCCATTGCCTCTACGACTTGCTGGTCCGTCATCAGCTGGGGGAGCTTGAAGTGGAAATTCCTCTCATTATCAGTAATCACTCCGAGTTAAAATCGGTGGCGCAGCATTTTAAGATTCCTTTTCATGTCCTTTCGGTAAATGCCCAAAATAAAACCCAAGCGGAGGCGGCACAAATAAAATTACTGCAAGATCATCAGATCGATTTCATCGTCCTTGCCCGTTACATGCAGGTGCTATCTGCAGACTTCATTTCAAAATATTCTCATCGCATTATTAATATTCATCATTCCTTTTTGCCGGCCTTTGTGGGTGCAAAACCTTATCATCAGGCCTATGCCCGGGGAGTGAAGGTGATTGGTGCCACCAGCCACTATGTGACCGAGGAAGTAGACCAGGGGCCTATCATCGCCCAACAAGTGGCAGAAGTGTCCCACCGCGATCGCGTGGAAGATCTGGTTCGAAAAGGGCGTGACTTGGAACGCTCGGCCCTGGCGCATGCCGTGCGTATGCATGTACAGCATCGGGTACTGGCTTATAAAAATAAAACCATTGTGTTTGAATAAAGGCATTTTATGTTTGATCAACTCAGCCAAAAATTTACAAAAGTTTTAGATAAAATGCGGGGTCTATCCCGCATCGATGAAAAAAATACGGATGATGCCCTTCGCGAAGTGCGGCTTTCACTGCTTGAAGCCGATGTACATTTCAAGGTGGTGAAAGAATTTACCGATGCCGTAAAAGTGCGGGCCTTGGGGCAAGAGGTGATGAAATCTCTCACACCGGGCCAGATGTTGGTCAAAATAGTTCACGAAGAACTCATCAAAGTTTTAGGTGAAACCCAGGAAATCAATCTTGCTTTCAAACCCCCGGTTGTTATTTTGCTAGCGGGTTTGCAAGGGGCAGGGAAGACCACTAGCGCCGCCAAGCTGGCCTTGTATCTGCGCGATAAAAAAAAGCGTACGCCTTATCTGGTGCCTGCCGACGTGAATCGTCCGGCAGCTATCGAACAACTTAAAACTTTGGCTGATAAACTCAACATTGCTGTTTACCCCACCAAAACCAGCGACGATCCGGTGAAGATTGCCCGCATTGCTCGTGATTATGCCGCCGATTTTGGCTACGATACCGTGATTATCGATACCGCAGGACGTTTGCATATCGATGACATCCTGATGAAAGAGCTGAATAAAATTTGTAGCAAGGTTGAAGTTCAACAAAAAATTCTGGTGGTCGATTCGATGACCGGGCAAGAAGCGGTGAAGGTGGCGCAAAATTTTAATGCCACCATTCCTCTCGATGGAGTGATTCTCACAAAGACCGACGGCGATGCCCGCGGTGGCGCGGCCTTGTCGCTGCGTCATGTGCTGGGCAAACCGATTTTCTTTTTAGGCGTAGGCGAGAAGCCGACTGAGTTTGAGCAATTTCATCCCGACCGCATGGCTTCGCGCATCCTGGGAATGGGCGATGTGCTTTCGCTCATTGAACAGGCTCAGCAAAATATCGATTTGGATCTAGCCAAAGAAATGACGGATCGGGTGCTTAAAAAGGGATTCACCCTCCTCGATTTTCAATCGCAGCTGGGCCAGATGAAAAAAATGGGTTCCTTGGAAAAAATGGCGGGGATGATTCCTGGCGTTTCCAAAATGAAGGCAGATATCAATTTTGGCGATTTAGAAACCGATCTCAAAAAGAAGGCGGCGATTTTAAATTCGATGACGCGCAAAGAAAAATTGAATCCTAAAATTTTAAATGGAAACCGGCGATTGAGAATAGCGAAAGGTAGCGGCACCCAAGTGGCTGAGGTAAATCGTCTGTTGAAGGAATTTGAACAGATGAAGGGGATGATGGATAAGTTTGGCAATATGAGTTTTAAGGGGATGAAGCAGTTGGCGGGGAGGTTTGGGTTTTAAAATTCAAATTTTATGCTCACTACCCACCGCTTTCTTTTTTTAATATTAATTTTCCTGTTTACCACATCTTACTTCCTCGAAAAAATTCGCCACTCTCCCAACCCTCGCCAAAATATTTATATCCTCGATACAGAAAATCAAACTCTGGCCCAACAAAGTAGCGAGCGCTTTGGTTACAGGCAGTGGAAACCCTTGGAGCAAATTCATCCCCAGCTTGTTCAGGCCTTGTTGAATCAGGAAGACCATCGCTTTTATGGGCATCTTGGAATTGATCCTTTTGCCATCGGTCGTGCGCTGTGGGTAAATTTAAAATCGCTGCGTCTGGTGCAAGGGGCTTCTACGCTGACTCAGCAATATTCCAAAATGTTACTCGAAAACTATTTGGGCCATCGGGTTTCCAGAAATCTGTTTTGGAAAATGATGGAAAGTTTTTTGGCCTTCGATTGCGAGTTGCATTATACGAAACAGGAAATTTTAGAACGCTATCTCAATAATGCCTATCTGGGACATCGGCTTTATGGCGTGGAAGCCGCGTCAAAGGCCTATTTCGGAAAACCTAATCTGTTGCTGAATGACGAAGAAATAAAAACTTTAGCGCGTCATTTTAAGCGGCCCGAGGCAGTGCAGGAAATCAAAGAAAAACCAAGCCTCAATAATGCCTCTCCCCATTTGCTGGCCTGGCTTAAAAATAAGGCCCAAATTCAAGCCGCTCAGCCCGATGCCGATCTTGTGTTTCAATCCACCCTCAATAAAGACCTGCAAAAAAAAGCCTCTGAAATTGTGCAAGAAGGCGTGCAGGAACTGCAGAAGAGCGACCCTCAAATTCAGGCAGCCCTGGTGGTGATTGATGTGCAAAGCTCTTCGCTTCAGGCGCTGGTAGGTTCTGCAAACTTTTTTGAATCCCGGGAAGGCGCGCAGGTCAACCATGCCCTCGCTTTGCGCCAGCCCGGTTCCACCCTCAAACCTTTTACTTACTTTCTAGCCTTTGAACATGGGCGTTTCCCTTCTGATTTGGTGGTTGATGCGCCTTATCATTTTTATCAATTGGAAGATGTGGCCTATAGCCCCCGTAATTTTGATAGGCGTTATCACGGGGTACTTACCTTACGCGAAGCCCTGGCGAATTCTTTCAACATCCCTGCCGTACTTACCCTCGAAGAAATGGGTACTTCCTATTATCTGGATTTACTGCATGAGTTTGGTTTTAGATCTCTCGATGAATCTCCCGCCCACTATGGCTTGGCGCTCACCTTGGGTTCGGGCTCAGTCACTTTATTGGAGTTGAGCAATGCCTACGCCGCTTTGGCCCGAGGCGGGGAATTTCGTGAATTGATTATAGATGCAAGATCCTCGACCTTGTCATTCCAGCGAGGGCGGGATGACAAAGGTGATTACGAAAGCGGCCCCAAAAAACAGGCGGCCTTTTTAGTGACCAGTATTCTGAGTGATTCTGAAGCGCGCCGCCTGGCCTTTGGAGATGCGGACTTGATGAATATTGAAGAGAAAAAAGTAGCCATTAAAACTGGCACTTCGCATGATTCCAGGGATGCCTGGGCTATGGGTTATAGCCCTCGTTATGTGGTAGGTGTTTGGGTGGGGCATACCGATAATAGCCCCATGCCGGGTTTTACCGGAGCCCAGGCGGCGGTTCCTTTATGGCATCAAATCATGCAATTTCTGGAAGAAGGAAAAGAAGCTCAATATTTTAATCGCCCTGCAAACCTGGTCCAAAAGGCAATTTGCGAAGATGAAGTGTGTCAAAAAGTGGGTTTGGAATGGCTGCCTCAAAACCAGGAAAACCTGTCTGCAAAAGCCCCGCACGAAAGTTTACGCTTTATTCGTCCCACCGATGGGGCACATTATTTGTTTGATCTCCACAAGAAAAAAGAAGATCAAAAAATTTTATGCGAATTGAAAATCCCCGAGGCCATACAGAAAAAATATAAGGGGACAGAAACCAAAATCACCTGGATGCTGGATGGTGAGTTCTTGAGGCAGAGCAAAATGAGTGAGAACAAGTTTTTTTTGAGTCTAAATCCGGGAACTCATGAGCTGAAGGCCTTTGTGGGAGAGGAAAAGGCGAGGCGAGTGAGGATGAAGGTGAGTGAGATTGAGAGGTAATTGAGTTTTTGAAAAAAACTTATTTACTCAGATTACGCGATTTTTCATCCCCCACCCTCTCCCTCGACGGGAGAGTGTGCATAATAGAAATAAATCCTTTTTTGAAAAGATTACACAACAATTTCTATTCTGTGCCGATAAGCTTTTAGAACTGAAAGATTGACTATTCTCTTAAGGCTTAAAAACTTATGGTTACAATCAACAGAACTACGCAAGCATTAACATTGGTTATAAATAGCGCTGATCTAGCCGTACATCAAGGCGCTGAAGCCTCTGTATCCGCAAATGCTGTCCCTGAATTTTCTCCTTTGAGCCCAATCTTGGGCGCCTTGCGCCGAGCCAAACATTCCCTGTTTTCCTCTCTGTATTCTTCCGTAGGATCGGGTCTCTGTGCCCGACCGGCATTGGAGTTTTTCGATCAGGAAATCTGTACCCAATCTTTTGCTCTACAGCTGGGGATAGCGGTGGCTGCCGGAATCCCCGCCGGCTTCGCAGGAAGGGCTGCCGGCCAAGGTCTGATTGCCTTTGTCGGCAATAACGCACTCGGTAGAGTGGCCGCATTCTGTATTCGTATTCCCGTCACGCACCTGGTGAATCAATATCTTTCCGGAAACATCCAGGCCTATTTGTCCCATCAGTCCTATTCGTCCAACTCATTTTCGGCCCAAGATTTACTCAGCATGGGTAACCTGGGAGCCGCGGAGGTGCTGGGCCATGCGCTGGGCGGAAGCACAGGTAGCTTTATTTTAGGAAGATTGATCGGTGGGGCGACGAATTGTGTGGCAACAGGACTAGAGATCTTCGCGGGGCATCAAATCAATAAAGTCTCACGCCAGATTTTACATCGCAATGTATTTGAAGCCGTGGAGCAAAGAGAAGTTTGGAGAGATGCCTTGAACTGGCGAGAGCTGATCAAAAATAGTGTAACGGATGCGGCTTTTTGTGTGGGGCATGGGATGTTTGCAGTTGGAAGTCATCTTCTTCGTAGGGTTGGGCCTCCGTGCCCGACCGCAAATGGTGACGGGCGGCCACAGAGGGCCGCCCCTACGGTAGAATCCCCCAGCTGCCAAGACTTCATCGAGTTTGCAGGCCGAATCCCAGAGATTTGGCATCAAACACAGCTGCAAACCTTGATGCTGGCGATGGGAGCGGTGGGGGAGGGGGGAATTGGTCCGAGAACACGAGGAACACGAGAGGACCTTTCGGTTTATCAAGGAGATCTTGCTGATTTGCAAAGACGCCTGGCAACAACCAGAAGAGGGGATGAACGGCGAGAGGTGGAGAAATTGATTACTGAGACAGAGGCCAAAATTGCAGAGCTGGAAAGGGTGCTCGGTGTAAACGCGCTTGCCAAGGCGCATCCTCTTTCACAACTAATGAGCTTCGTTCGAATTCTCGGGGGTAGATTTAGAATGGGCGAAGAAGGCCCTGATGCTTATTTAGATAAACGCCCTGTTCAAGAGCTTAGTCTGCCTGATTTTGGTATGACTGAAACCGTGGTGACGAATGCGGCCTTTGAGCTTTATCAAAGAGAGATGTCAAAAACACCTTACGCGCTTATTGCCACAGAAAAAGGAAATCCCTTTTGTTGGGTCGTGGGTCGTTTTGAAACAGAAGAGGATGCCCAGGCTTATTTTAATGAAGTCATTAAGGGGGAAGCTGTCACTGTAGAAGCGGCTTTGCAGGCAATTATCGAATGTTGTGGAAATGATGACCAGGCCCGGGCATTTTTTTCAAACAGGCAATTCGATCTCAATCGATATGATCAAGGGAATCCCACTGAATATCCCAATGGATTACGCATCGAACGAGTCGTGCCAACAGTTAGAAAAATAGCCAACCCAGTCCTCCCAGTAAACAGACCCAACCAACCCGCTCATGTAAGCTGGGTAGGGGCCTTGGGCTTTTGTGATTGGGCGGGAAGAATACTCACGGGGCAGCCGGGCCGCCTACCCAGCGCCGCAGAGGCTGAGTTTGTAAGGAGAGGGGGAGTTGATCCTCAAACGAAACAATGCCGCAATTTTAAATATGGGACCAGTGATGGACAAGCACCGAATGCAGAGAATGCTGATTTTAATCGACGATGGGAGGATGGGCCCTTAGAGGTGGATGCAGTTCCTCCTGGCCCCTTGGGAGTTAGGATCAATGGAGTCTTGGAGTGGTGCAATGGTTGGTATCGAACAAGGTTAGAGGGACTGGCCAAGACAACAGCAGGGTTTCGAAATCCGGTAATAATTAATGGTTCTATTAAACGCGAGCTGCGTGGTTTTACCTGGGACTTCAAACGTGCCGAGAACGCGCTGGCGGCCCGTCGGGACAGTCGCTCGCCTAATCTTGGCGCAAGAGATACCGGTTTTCGTGTTGTTGTAGCACCTCGGGACTAAAAATCAGATGACAGAAATTGATTTTGAGTTGCAGGTGGAACTGAAAAAGGTTTTTTTAAGTCAAACCAGACCCGCCAAAAACCGATCGGCACTCATCACCCAAGCTTTTTGAGTCTCCGTGGTCTTTTTGAAATACACATTTGGAGTAGAAACAATTTGAAACACATGCTCAGGCTTCAACAGATCAGAATAATAAAGCAGGTCTTTGGAAACCGCTTGATCACTCAGTTTGGCTTCAATCAATACCCAGGGTTTTTCATTTTTTAGAAGGATGAAATCCACTTCCCGCTTATTTTTATCTCGTAAGTAATGAAGTGAAAGTTTTGCCAGACCAAAATCATTATAGAGGGAGACGAATTTTTTGAGATGAACTGCAACCAGGTTTTCGAACCTTTTTCCTTCGTCTTCTAGTTCTCTCCAATTCCATAAAAAAACCTTCTTTTCTTTCTTGATCGCCCTGGCCATTTTTTTCGAATAAGGCGAAATGCAAAAAAGATAATAAACCCGCTCCAAAATGTGGATCCAATTTTGAATCGTTTTAAAAGTGGTTTCAATATCCTGAGTGAGGGAGTTGATGGAAAGGGGCGAGCCCACTCGTTCGGGTAATAGATGAAATAAATGTTCCATCATGCCCAACTCTTTTACACTGCTTAAATCCCGTACGTCTTGTCGGAGGACCAGCTCTCTTCGCAGGTTTTCCCATTGCTGGTAATAGGCCTCATCTTTTTTGAGATAAGGATCTGGAAAACCGGAGTAGTTCCATAAGTTTTCATAGAGAATTCGGGCTTTTTTATTTTCCTCAAAATTTTGAAACTGTTTTGAAAGGGGAGTGAGGCCATTCTCCAGCAGTTCGCCTACGCTTAAGGGAAGAAGGTGATAAATGAAAAAGCGTCCAAATAAACTGTCTGAGCCTTTTTTATAGACGTCCAAGCGGCCGCTGCCGGTGATTAAAAAATCCACTTCCGGATAAAATCGATCGTAAACTCCCTTTAAAAAATTTTTCCAGCGAGAATACTTATGAATTTCATCAAAAACGACTAAAGGTTGTTTTGCAGAGGGAAAATCTTTTTCGAAAGAATAGGCATCTTTCAATAACTTCTTTTTTTGATAGGCATCGTCCCAATTGTAATAAAGGGGAGAACAGGAATGCTCTTTAAGAAGTGCCTTTGCCAGAAAGGTTTTTCCTGCCTGCCGTGGCCCCACGAGAAAGGCCATTTTGTGGTGAGGGAAGTGTCTTTCTTCCAACAATTGAAAAAGTGAGCGTTTGGGGAGCATGCAGACTATTTTGGATAGAACTCCAAAAAAGTCCAGACTATTTTGGATAGAGCTCCAAAAAAGTCCTATATTTGTACCCGTTGATTTTTAATTGCACTCTTCATTTTAATCAGGTTATCGCCTCGTCTATGTTTACTGGAATTATCGAGAGTCAAGGTCAGATTACTGAGCCTTCGGGGAGTTATTAAGGATCCCCTAGGACTTGATTTTTAATTTTCCAGCCTTTATCCTCCACGCTTTTAGGTAAGTTTTTAACTTGAGTTCCGCAGATTTTAGTAAGAAGCCACTCTGAAAAGTCCTCTCTCCCTTGAGGGGAGAGAGTCAGAGAGAGGGTGATCCTGAGTGCACTAGAAATACCCCTCACCCTGACCCTCTCCCTCAAGGGGAGAGGGGAAATGCTTTATAGGTGGGGACTTGCCAAGAATGAGCAAAAAATGATTCTTAAAATCTGCGGAACTCAAGTTTTTAATAAAAGAGGCCCTCCATGAAATTCGATAAAATCGATTTCAAAAAAATTATCGAAGATCCCGATTCCAATTTTCCTCTCTGGATTTTTCTCCTTTCCATTTTCCTCTTGCTTCCCATCGGCGCTTGGCTCGTGCATCATTTTGAAAAACCCAAGTTCAAGCAAGTGTTGCAAATCAACAAGGTCGATTTAAAAAAGATGAATTTGAATCAGGAGGCGCCGAATCCCGCAGAAGGGCTGCATGTCTTGATTGCCTCTCCGATGGGTGAAATCCCAGCCCAGTCGGAAGGAATAAAAATTTTATTCGATCATCCCATGATTCCCTTTACTGAAGTGGATCCGGATAAACATCCTGGTATCGATTTGAAAATAGAACCTCCTATCAAAGGAGAATTTCGCTGGGTGGGGTCCAAGGGGATGGAATATCGATTTTTGGAAGAGCTTCCCTTGGCCAGAAATTTTAGGGCTATTTTGCCCAAGGGTTTAAAGTCGCTGGATGGAAAGGAACTCGCGAAAGAACATGTTATTGAGTTTCATACCTCGGAACCCGTGGCCCGCTTTGTCTCTCCGCGCTCAGGACAGAGCTTTGTCAAGGTTTCCACGCCTCTCAAAATCAATTTTTCCCAGAAAATGAATCGTGCCGAAATAGAGGCCGGGCTGAGCTGCCATACGATTACGCGCGAAGCGGATCCTCTTTATCCAAATAATCGTTCTCACGATAAAATTCAAAGTAGCGACTGCGAAGAGAAGATGAAATTTTCCTGGGAAGCCCCCAAAAAAGCAGAAGACTTGAGCGAAACCCTTTTTGTGTCTGCTGACAAAGGCTGGAAGCTCAATACCGAATATGAATTTCTTTTGGCGAAAGAGCTTTCTCCGCTAACAGGAGATCGAAAGACCTCGGTCTCGCCCAAACTGGGGATGCACACCGCGGAGCCCATGAAATTGGAACGCATCTATGTGGCCCATGCCTATCCCGATTCCAATGTCTGGTCTCAGGACGAATCCGTCACCGACCAGCTTTTTTCGCGGACGGAAGATGCAAAAGAACTGAAAAAACTTTTCCTCAGCCGTGGAACGATCAAACTGGATAAGAAACTGCCGACCGGAGATATTTGTTTCGAGTTTAACAATCCGATTAATAGAAAAAACTTTGAATCGTCCGTGCAATTTATCCCCCAAGGGGCTGAGAAACCGGACCCTAGCGCTAGAATCACTTATTATTATCAAGACCGCGTTTATGGTTCTGAAGAAGAAGAAAATTCAGAAATGGAAACTGCTACCGATCCTCAAGATCTTCCCCAACGCACGGCTTGTGTCAGCCCTTCGAGCAAATTCAATCATCCTTATGAAATCAGAATTACCAAGGCCTTGGAAGATCGATTGGGACAAACAGACAGGCCAGACCTGACGCCGCAAAGAATATTATTTCAAACAATGCATGCGGGTTTGGAAGGCACTCTCGACATCACCAAAAAAATGCTCTATTCCAAAAAGCTTCCGCTGCTTCCCTACACCAGCATCAATGCCGAAAAGATGCAGCTGAAATTAATTCCTTGTCGGGCTTCAGCGAGTACCTTGTCTCATGGAAACCCTTGTGAGAATGCTCAAAGTGAAGAGGGAGAAGGAGAAGATTCTTATGAGGCCAATGCCTCTTCAGTGGATGCAGCAGAAGAGAAAAATAAAAGCGAAGAGGCCAAAGATCCTTATCTGAAAGAGTTTACGATTTCTGCGCCTTACGATGAGTACTACCACGGGAAAATTAGTCTAGCAGAGGCCTATCCCCATTTGCAGGCGGGTTTTTATATGCTGGAGGTGACGTTTTTTCCGATGAGTGAAATGACACTCAAGAAGAAGGTGAAAAAGTTGGGTATCGACACCGAGACCTTGGTACAAGCGGAACCGGTGACGACCAGCAAGACCCTGCTTTTGACGCAAACGGCTCTGGCCTTAAAGCATTATGAAAACAAGACGGTGGTCTGGGCCCTGGATATC
Source organism: Deltaproteobacteria bacterium (assembly GCA_015233135.1). NCBI lineage: Bacteria > Pseudomonadati > Myxococcota > Myxococcia > Deltaproteobacteria bacterium. The sequence goes on along the minus strand of JADFYH010000024.1, from coordinate 9,604 downwards.
GAAAGCGGAAAACCCTTGGCTCAGCTGCCCATCCAAATCTGGAGAGACCAGCAATTGGTGGCCACGGGTTATACGAATAGCGATGGAATTTTAGAATTGTTGAACAATCAAATTGATCTTCCCGCCGAGTACGAAGGGCATCTGACCGTCATTGTAGACGATCCCAAATATTACAGCCTCCTCTCCACTGAAAAAGATGTCGAAGGTCTGGAGGCCTCTTCTTTTGGTTACGAGTTTGAAAAACCCACTCAGGTTAAAAACTACTTTGCCTTTTTGCATACCGATAGACCCGTCTATCGCCCTGGCCAGAAGGTATTTTTCTCAGGCTTTGTCCGTGGGCTTCGTGAAGGGGTGTATCATCTGCCCAGCGATTTGAAGGAAGTAGATTTGAAGATTGTCGATTCGAATCACAGTGAGATCTACAAGAAAAAGCTCCCTCTTTCTGTGACGGGAGTCTTGGAAGATGAAATCCTCTTGGGCGGAGAAGAGATTCCCCGCGGGCGCTACAGTCTCAACATTTCTATCCCCACGCTGTCCTGGAAGGGAGAAGCCAAGACCCAGAGTTTTACAAAAATCTTTTATGTGAACAGCTACAAGAAACCGGATTTTAAATTGTCTCTTTCGTCCAGTACGGACGAGGCCTTGAGCGGAGAGCCCATCAAGATAAAGGCCCAGGGGGAATATTATTTTGGGGCAAAACTCAAAAATGCCGAACTCAGCTGGAATATCCGACAAGAGGCCTATCGCTTTAAACCCAAGGCCTTTCAGGATTACAGTTTTGTGGATGAAGAAAAGATCTTAAAAAAGAAGAAGAAGGGAAATTATGGAGACACTTCTTATTCAGAAGAAAAAGATTTTTTTGAAGAAGATGGAAAGGTCCTCGCGTCGGGAGTTTATTCCACCGATTCGGATTCCCGGATTATGGATCCCAAGATCAAGCATGATCCTGCCAGCAGTGATAACAAAACGGGTATTGAGGCGGTAGTGGTGGCGGATGTCTACGATAAGCTGGATGAGCAGGGGCTTTTTGAAATCAACACCACTCCCAATTTAAAGGAAGACGAAACCGCGCAACTCTATACTTTAAGCGTGTCCGCCAAGGAATTAGGGGCCCAGATTTTTGCCGTCAAAGATTTCATGGTGCATCGGGCTGCCGCCTATGTGGGAGTGAAGGCCAAACAAAAAGTGATTAATGCCGGGGAGCCCTTGCAATTCAATCTGGTCACTTTAAATACCAAGGGTCAGCGCCTCCCCAATCGCAGTATTTCTTTGAAGCTTTATAGCCGCGAATACAAGACCATCAAAAAACGCAATGAAGATGGAAATTGGGTGTTTGAATCGGAACCCGAAGACAAATTAATTACGACCAGCAGTGTTCAAAGTGACGCTCAAGCCCAAGGCACTTGGACCTTTCCCGCTACTTCGAAAGGGGCCTATTATCGTTTGGAAGCCGAGATCCAGGATGAAAAAGGGCGCATCAATCAGGCGGCTACGCTGGTGGGGGTGGGCGGAGATCCCGATCTGGCTTACAAAGCCAACAGCGATGTGAGGATGGCCCTGGCCACCGATCAAAACTTTTATAAGGTAGGGGAGGTGGCGAAAATTCTGGTGCCGGAAGCCAAACCCGGATCCACTGGGCTTTTGACGGTGGAGCGTGCGGGAGTGCTGAAGCAGGAAGTAATTCATTTTGAAGGTCAAAATACTTTTAATATTCCCATCCAGGAAGATTATCTGCCCAATGTCTATGTGAGCCTATTGCTCTTTAATAAGCAAGGTGACGAAGACGCAACGATGAAGATGGGAATGACCGAACTGAAAATCTCTCCTGAGCGCAAAAGTGTGGTCGTGAAGGTAGAGCCGGAGAAAGCCAAATATCAGCCCAAAGAAAAAGCGCGCGTCAAAATTACTACCTTAGATGAAAAGGGAAGGCCACTGGCTGCAGACGTCATCGTCTCGGTGGCCGATGAATCGGTTTTAAGATTGATTGATTATGAAAGTCCCAATCTGGTCGACTATTTTTATTTCCCTCGTAAGTTAGGCGTGTTCACGGCAGAAAACATGATCCACTTTAAGAGTGGAGACGGCGAAAACGATGTGGTGGATCAGAAAAAACGAAACAAGTTTTTGGACACGGCCTTCTTTAGTGGCCACGTAAAGACCGCAGCCAATGGAGAGGCCTGGGTGGAGTTTAATCTGCCTGACAACTTGACCACTTGGGTGGCGGAGGCCCTGGCGGTGACGAGCGAGACCCGCGTGGGATCCGCTTTTAATACCTTTAAATCGGGTGTTCCCGTATTTGCGCGGCCTTCGCTTCCTCGCTTCTTGGCGGTGGAAGATGTCGCAAAGCCGACAGTCTTTGTAGAAAATAATTCCGAAGAAAATTTTCAAGGCAGTTTGGAAATTGCGGTGCAAGGCGGCGCGGCCCTCAAATCGGAAAAAACTTTTGAAATAAAACTGCCTGCCCATGAGCGAAACCCCTTGGAATATGAACTGGCGGGTGTCAGTGCCAATGAAGCAAAAATTGCCTTTACCCTCAAAGATGCCAGTGGATCCGTGTTGGATATTCTGGAAAATTCGTTTCCGGTTTACGATCGTTCCCTCCCTCAAATTTATACAGCCTCTGGAGCTACTCGTGATCAGACTGTCGAAAAAATTCAGATGCCTCAAAACCTGAGGCAAGATCGGGGAGGGCTTGAGGTGGAAGTTTCCAGCTCTCCACTTTCACTTTTACAGAAAAATTTCGCTTATCTTTTGTCTTATCCCTATGGATGCGCCGAACAGCGCAGCTCGGCGCTCATTGCCTTGCACGAGCTTGCAGATTTGCAAAAACAATTTCATCAAAAAGGCACAAAAATTCCTCAGGCCTGGGAAGCTTTGCTGAAGCAGAATTTTAAGATCAAAGACGATGGAAGTCTGGATGAAGAGGCCCTAAAACGAATTTATTCCAAGTCGCTGGCCGAGCTGAAAACCTTTCAGAAAAGAGATGGGGGTTTTAACTTTTGGACTCAAGATCAAGGCTCGGACCCTTTTGTCTCGGCCTTGGTGGCCCGAGTTTTGGCGCTTTATCCAACAGAGAGTTACGATAATAAAGTGGCCGTCGATTTATTGGACTATCTTCAATCGGTACTGAACGCCCAAAAAACACTTCCTGCTCCCAATGATCCCAAAGCTTCTGCAGATCAATATGCGCTGGATTCTCGTGTAGAGCTCGCTTGGTCGATGCTGGAGTTGGGTCAGAAGATGGCGAGGGATAATGCCTTAGCCCGAGAGCAGATCCAGACGGCTCTCAAATACCTCGATCGATTTTCTACGCGGGGCCTGGCCAGTCTGGTTCTGGCGCAGAGCATCCTCGCACCCGGCCCCGAGAGCGCGTCCACTCAGTCTTCGCTGTGGACCTCCATCACTCAAAAAATATCCGGTAAGAAAAATACGGCGCTCAGTCCCGCGATTGATTTACTGAGAAATGAAGTCCAAAGGCAAAAGAGTGAACAAGGGGAAAGGGCCTATTGGAAAGATACGGCGAGGGTCTACGATGAAGTGACGATCAGCGCCCGAGTGCTGCGCGCCTTTCTGGCCTATGATCCCAAAGACGAATTGGTATTGCCCAGTGTGCGTTATCTGATTTCAAAAATGAAAGGTGGAAACCTGGGAAATACGCAAGCCACCCGCGAGGCCTTGATGGCCTTGCTTCAATACTCCAATCTTGCTGCCTCCGATTCCAATACAGCCAATAAAATCGACGTCAAACTGCAAGTGGGAAAAGATCTCACGCAAGAAAAAATGTTTCCTTTCTCGCTCGCCAGCTGGATACAAAAACAATACTCGGTGACGGAGTTGACCCATCAGACCCAGCCGCTCGAGATGAAACTCAGCACTTCCGATTCCAACTCTGCCCTTTATTATCAAGCAGAACTTAGTGCCTATTATCCTCTGGATGCTATCCCGCGCGCAGAAGAAGGCTTGATGGTTCAGCGCGAATTTTACGATTTGAAAGACCTCAAAGAAGAGCATCCGCTGACTCAATTTGAACTGGGTGAAAATTATAAGGTGACACTGATGGTGATTGCGGAACAAGCTTTGAACCAATTGATGGTCGAGCATTTGCTGCCTGCGGGATTTGAAGCGGTGGATTTCTCCCTTTCCGATGCAGGCTCTTATCAAACAGAAAGTCTGGCCGAGTCGGCAGAAATGACTTCTCCTGTTTATCGATCTTCGCTCTTCACTCACGACGAACTGCATGACGATCGAGTGATGTGGCTGGCGCCTTATGCCAGCTACGGCATCTACAAAGTGCGACACATCGTGCGAGCGGCTCAGGTGGGCAATTTTCAGGCCCCAGGCGCCTTGGCCCATCCTTTTTATGAGAGTGGTTATGAGGGGAGAAGTCGGTCGTTTTGGGTGGAGATTAAATGAATTTCTGCCCTCTAAAAAAACCTCTTGTGCCCTGGGAAAGCTTCTTGTATAGGAAAAAGCCTTTTTTTGGAAATTTGTTTTTAATTTTTAAGGAGTCCCAATGGCAGTTCGAATTCGCCTTGCGAGGCATGGAGCTAAGAAAAAACCCTATTACCGAATTGTGGTGGCAGACAAGGAATGTCCTCGTGATGGCCGTTATCTGGAGGTTCTGGGGACTTACGATCCTGCAAAAAAAGATCAAAAAGTAAGTTTGAAAGAAGAAAGACTGCAATACTGGATGGGTGTGGGCGCGCAGCCTTCTGAAACCGTGGGCCAGCTTATAAAAGTGGGTCGGAAAACAGCCGCTCAGTCCGCAGTGGTTTCTACTAAATAGTCCCTGATTTAGTTCACAATGGAGATGATTATGACTCTTCGAGAACTCGTAGAAGTGATGGCGAAGGCCTTGGTCGATAAACCAGATGAAGTGGTGGTCACTGAAATAGAAGGGGAACACACGAGTGTGATTGAGTTGAAAGTGGCCAAAGACGATTTAGGTAAAATTATTGGAAAAGAAGGGCGTACTGCGCGTTCCCTGCGCACTATCCTGGGGGCTACTTCCACCAAGTTGCGTAAGAGAACCGTTCTTGAAATTATTGAGTAATATGGATCATCACTCTCTCCCTGCCGAAAATGAATTTGTTGCCCTTGGAAAATTCGGCTCTGCTTGGGGAATAAAAGGCGAACTTAAATTACATTTATATAATTTTCGTTCCGAAAATATTAAAAAAGCCCGCCAGCTATACTATAGCCCGGCGGGCTTTTCTTTTGAGCCTTTACAACTCCTCTCACTCAAGCAGCTCCCTAAGATGTGGGTGGCAAAATTTGAGCAGTTCCACTCCCCGGAGTCTGTCAGTGCCCTAAAAGGGAGGGAGTTCTTCCTATTGAAAAAAGATTTGGAGCTGTCCAAAAATCTCGAAGAGTTTTATGCCTTTGAATTGAAGGACTTTGTAGTGATGAACGAAGAATCCCAGCGTTTAGGAAAGGTGAGAAATCTGCTGTACTATGGAGCTTCTGAGCTTTTAGAGGTCTTCAACGAAGCAACTAACAAGGAAGAACTTATTCCTTTTGTAAAAGATTTCGTCTTGAAGCTGGATCGGGATTTAAAGGTGATTACCGTGCGCTGGAGTAATTTAGATTAAGTATAAGGTTTTTCCCTACTCCTCCCCTTAAGCTAAGGGGAGGTTGGGAGGGGTTATGGCGCACTTGTAGGCAATTACCATAACGCCCCCTAACCCCCTCTTAGCTTAAGAGGGGGAAACATATACAAAAAATGTGTTCTCTATAGAAAAATGCTTAAAAAAATTGAAATACTCACCATCTTTCCCCACTTTTTTGATTCCTACCTTCAGCAAAGCCTAGTGGGTAAGGCCCTTCAAAAGAAGCTATTTTCCGTTCTAGTACAAGATCTGCGTTTATTTACCCAAAACAAGCACAAGCGTGTGGATGATAGTCCTTATGGTGGAGGTGCGGGCATGGTTCTAAGTCCTGCCCCTTTGGCGGCTGCCATTCAGGATTATAAACAAAGAGAAGCAGGGGGAAGGCTTATTTATCTCACTCCCCAAGGCCCACTTCTCAAGCAGGAAAAAATAAAGTCCTGGGTTTCTGATTTTGAAAATATTCTTTTAATCTGTGGACGTTATGAAGGAATTGATCAACGGATTATTGATAAATATGTCGATGAAGAAATTTCGATTGGAGATTATATTTTGTCCGGTGGGGAAGTGGCCGCTCAAGTGGTCATAGATGCCTGTTTGCGTCTCATCCCCGGGGTGATAGGAAAAGAAGAGTCGCTTCAGGAAGAATCGATCGAATGGGGCCTGCTCGAATACCCGCATTACACAAGACCTGAAGTTTTTGAGGATTTGCCTGTGCCCGAAACCCTACTTTCTGGCAATCCTAAAAAGATAAAAGCCTGGCGTCTGGAACAAGCCCTGGAAAAAACACGAATTCGCCGGCCTGATCTTTTAGATAAGTTTGACAAGAAAAAAGGATCCTGATACATCCTCGCGGCCTTTGACCACTTAGAAACTATAGGGTTAAAGTCCTTTTGGTTTCTGACGGCGTTGAAAATCTGTTCAAAATGCTCATTTACTTTTAGTAAACTCCGCTTTTTCTCATATTTTCGCCTTGTCAGAAACCAAAAATCCTTTTAACCCCATACTTTCTTATAAATTGAGATGGAGCTGTTTTTATGAATACCTTACAAAAAATTTGTTACCAAAACTTACCTGCCGTAAAGGCCAGTACTTTTAAAGCCGGGGATAGCGTTAAAGTTCACTGTAGAATTATCGAAGGTGAAAAAGAACGTATCCAAATTTTTGAAGGGGTAGTCATTCGTATCCATAACAACGGCCTCAGTTCCACCTTTACCGTTCGTAAAGTGTCCTACGGCGTTGGCGTTGAAAGAATTTTTCCCTACTATTCACCCACCCTCGAAAAAATCGAGACACTGGCTCGGGGTCGTGTTCGACGTGCTAAACTTTATTATTTGCGTGAATTAAAGGGTAAAAAGGCGCGTATCACCGAAGAACAACGTAAAATACTGATCCCGGAACCTGCCCCTCAGGTCGCGGTATCTACAGAAGCTCAACCTGCTTAATCATTTTCCACAATCTATCAATCCAAAAAAAATAGAGCCTTATCTTCGATCTCAAGCCTGCTCCTTGATTGCGGGTACCGACGAAGTTGGGCGAGGCTGTCTGGCGGGTCCAGTCGTGGCGGCAGCGGTCATTTTGCCCCATCCTCCTGGTTTTGATGGAATTACCGATTCCAAATTACTCAGCCCCCAAAAAAGAGATGACTTATATCAAAAAATTTTAGAGGTCGCGCTTGCCTGGGGTGTTGGTGTGGTTTCTCCCCAAATAATTGACGAAATTAACATCTTTCAAGCCTCTCTCAAGGCGATGGCTATTGCTGTTGAACAGCTTTCGCTAAAACCGGAAATTCTTTTAATCGATGGACGACATTGCCTGCCATTGTGTCTCCCTCAAAAAGCAATCATCCAGGGCGACTTGCATTGTGTTTCCATCGGGGCTGCATCCATTATTGCCAAGGTGACTCGCGATCGGATGATGAAAGAGTATGAAAAAGAGTTTCCGGCTTTTTCATTTGGAATCCACAAAGGTTATCCGACTGCAAGGCATCGTGAGGAGCTGGCTCAAAAGGGGCCTTGTGAAATACACCGAAGGTCGTTTAAGCTACTGTGATGCATTTCGTCCCCGAAATAATCCTTCTTCTAGCCTCTCTGGTCGGTGTTGCCCTTGTCCCTCTAGGTCTGCCCGGCACCTGGCTGATTTTTGCCTTGTCTTTTCTCTATTCCCTTCTCTGGAATTTTTCTCGTTCCAGTTCCGATTTTAAAGTTTTAGCACTTCTATTTATACTAGCCCTTATGGGTGAAATACTTGAGCTCTTTGTCTCTTTTTGGGGAGCTAAGAAGCTTCAAGTATCTACAGGTGCATTCTGGGCTTCATTGGCCGGAGGCCTATTGGGGGCCTTGATAGGTGTGCCTGTTTTTTTGATTGGATCTCTCTTGGGTTTGTTACTGGGCACTTTTTTAGGGGCCTTTGTTTATGAGTATGTGAAAAGGCAGTCGTTTAAAAATGCCACACTTTCAGCTTTTGCCGTCTTTTTTTCGCGCATGGTTGCCAGTTTTATGAAGACTGCTTTGGCTTTGGGGATGTGGGTTTATTTACTTTTTAAAGTTTAGATTTTGATGAGGTGTAAAATTTAAATTTCAATTCTCCACCCAAAGATACGGCACTTTTTGGAAATGTTTCAAATTATTCGTTATGGTTGAGCTATGATTTTTTACCGTGTTGCATAAAAAAAACAGCAATTTTTTTCTTTTCTTGTTTGGAGAAGCAAGCTCCATAAACTGTCTCGAAAAAACTCACTTTAGATTCTTGTAAATTCATGAGTGGATTACGTTCATGAATTCCAGCCCAACACATTTCACGGCAGAAATGGGTGAGGGAAATTCCCCTTAAAAATTTTTCTTCACTCGAAAGAGCCTTTATTTTTTCGTCATATAATTTTTGAACTTCTAAGGAAGTGTCAGATCGATACATAGAATTTTTTAAGTTCCTCAAGTATTCCTAAATACTGGGCGCATTTTTCTAAATAAATAAAATCCAGTTTTTTTGAAAGCACTCTCATGAGATTTGTAATATCTTTTTGCTGTATTTCAGATAAACTTTCTCGAGACCAATGGAGCTTTGCTAAAATTAAATCTTCAGGAGAAATGACATTGAGTTTGATGCCGGAGAATTCCTTCACTTGCCGCCTTTTGAATTGCTGTAGAGAGAGCGGATCATTTTTGCGAATAATAAAATCAATTTTGAAGACCGATTCATTATCAATGATATTAAACATGCTTTCTTGGCTAATAGCCGCTTCGACCGCCTCTAGACTTATATAAGAATCTTGCTCGAAAAGAGTGACCATTTTTTTTATATCTTTTTCAGATATCTCAATGACAATATCGAAATCATTAGTTGCTCGAGGATGGCCATAAAAATTAAGAGCCATGGAACCTGTTAACATATAGGGGATAGAAGCTTTTTCGAGTTGCCCTATAACCTTTTTTAAGGTTTTTAATTCTCTATTTTCATTCAGTAAATCCATCCCTCGACCTTTATCGGATTTGCTTTAATTCTCAAGGAGAAATCCAATTTTCTTACCCGTTCAGGTATTTTTCTTTGAATTGCTATACGTTGTTCGGGTAGTGATTTAAAAAACACTTCAATAAGTTACAGAGGACTCGATACTCTTAAGAAAAAAAACCTAGCAACAAATTCTTCCCTCTACCGATAAGCTTTTAAGACCGGGAGCTGAGCCATTTCAGCTTCCCTGGAGCTTTAAAAACTTATGGTAACCGTAAACAGAACTATACAATCTTCAACTTTACCGACAAACGATTCCCGCTTGTCGTCTCATCTTGCCGCAGAAGCGCCCCTGCCAAATATTAGCCCGTCTCAATTTCCCCATTTGAGCCAAGCCTTGGGTGCCTTGCGCGAAATCAAACATTTGTCAGCGCGCATGACAGGGAGCCTGGAGTTCGCATGATAGGGCCCCACCTGTACGCATGATAGGGACCCGGTGGTTCGCAAGGATAGGGACCCACTTTTTCCTCTAAAAAATAGCGACGGATCTT